>JAVWMQ010000024.1:0-26883 GCA_036637375.1 Anaerovoracaceae bacterium | reverse complement strand
CAGAAAAAGTTCTTAATGCAATTAAGGAACAGAAGGCTAAAGGCGTTTTCTAAGAAAAAATAAAATATAGTATATTACCATAAGGTAAAATCTAAAATTTACTATCGGTGTCACTTTTAGTGGCACCGATATAAATGAAAAAAGAAAAAGAGGAAATTCTAATGAGAGAAATTAAGTTTAGAGCATGGGACGATGAAGCAAAAAAAATGTATTCCCCAGAGGAATTAGAACAGGCAGAGGCTTCAGAATTAGATAAGACAATTTACGGTTACCTATCATTTGGAACATTATTAATTTATGATTTCAAAAACGGTGGAGAACCTTTAGAACTATTACCACTACAGAGCACTGGTTGGTATGACAATGATCAGCAAGAAATTTACGAAGGTGACGTAGTACAAAACGATGAAGGCGTTTACCAGGTTATGTGGAGCGAAGAAGTAGCAGGATTTATTTTGCTTGGAAATGACGGCTCAATGGCTATGGGTGGACCATACATGTCTGATACTTTTAAACTAAAAGGAAATATTTACGCAAATCCTGACCTACTACAATTTAATGTATAGTAAGGAGCGACAAATGTTAGATTTAAAGGATAAGGAGTTCTTTGAGAAGAGAAACGGCAAAGCTGTTGATTTCTATCTTGAAGACGATATGTTTGAAATTGAAGGCAAAATTGCTATGAAGGACGGCGAAGCGCACATTGAAGTTGTTTATGCAGTTGGACATATGCTAAAAATTGCTGGAAATGAACTAAAAATTGGTGAAAAATATGGCAAACTTACTGCTTCTAGAATAGAGGACGGTAAGACATTTGACCTTGAAATAAATAGAGTATATACAGCTTTGGAAAACCCTAAAGTAGAGGATTTCAAAACAGAGTTTGAATGTGGTGTACGTCAGTTTTTTAATAAACTAGAAGATACATTAGTTTGGTATGAAACAAAAAAAGATAAATGGTTTATGGAAGTAAACAAAATTAATATGTTTTGTAGCGGAGATATTCATGAATTTGACTCACTGGAAGAAATGTTCCAAAAAGCAGATAAATATTTATCTGGCAAATGGCAGTGCATATATTTCAGTGCGGAAGTAGAAGAGGACGAGGTATTTTAAGATGGCAGCGCATATTGTAGAAAAAAACTATAGACGTTTTGAACCAGTAGGTCAAGAAGATATATGTGCGACTTGTTCAGCTGCATGCAAGACAAGTTGTAGCAGGAAACTAGGCCAGGAACTAGGAAATGACGTTCATTACATAGTTGGTGATATTAACAGCAAAAAGGTGGAAATCGATAGATTTTATGAAGTAACTGTCAAAGATGTAGACAGTGTGCCTTGTAGTCTAAAGGAACAAAAACTCAAATATGATGTTAATGGAAACCTGCTTGAAGGTGAACTTGTTACTCCATGGGAAATGGACTGGATATATGATGTTGTTACAAAATATCTAAAAGAGGATTCTCATTTATCAGGAACAAAAAAAGTTGATTTCTTTAATCCAGCAGAGGAAGATCAGCTAGTTGTTTGTGAAGTATTTAGTTACGTTGAGAGAAGGTAATTAAATCAACCTTGAATATTCAATAACAAATATTAATATCTGCATGTGAATTAACCATGCAGATATTTTTGCGACTAAATCCAATGTTTTTGAGGAGACTTGACAATCTTAGTAACCTTGATTAAACTTGGGAGTGTAATATAATTAGGGGGATAGAAATATGAGGAAAAATTTTGGTAGAAAAACTATAGTCACACCGTTACCAGTTTTAATGATTGGTACATATGATGAAAATGGCAGTCCAAATGTAATGAATGTTGCTTGGGGAGGTCAGTGTGGTGCTAACTATGTTGAAATAAACTTAATTAAGCACAAGACAACAGATAACATTAAAATTAAAAAGGCTTTTACTATGAGTTTTGCAACAAAAGATACTATGGCAATTTCAGATTACTTTGGAATTGAATCAGGATATGATGCGGATAAAATTGAGAAATCAGGAGTACATGTATCTAAAAGTGAATATGTTGATGCACCAATCATTGAAGAATATCCACTAACTCTTGAATGTGAAGTTGTTGAGATTTTTGAAGAGTTTGGCAAAGCAAGAGTTATTGGCAAGGTTATAAATATGAGCGCAGATGAGTCGATTTTGGATGAAAACGGAAATCTAGATATTGACAGTATGGGAGCAATAACTTTTGATTCTGAGACTTTAACTTATAGAGAGCTGGGCAAGGTTATAGGGAAGGCTTATAGTGTAGGCGAAGTGTTTAAATAAGCAATGAATATAGAGCAAAACATATTTATAAAGTGAAAAAATCACCCACGAAGATGGGTGATTTTTCATTACTTTTTATTATTTTTTTATTACTTCTTTATTTTAAAGGTAGCTACTAGTTATAGACTAGCAATAATTGAGATGAACCTGTCCATATCTTCTATCTTAGGCATTCTCAATCTAGCAGTGTTTTTTCCTAGGCCCTCAAATTCTCCACCAGGTACTGATAAGATTCCCTTTTGGAAAAGTGTATCAACCAAATTGATGTTTTCGTCTTTGTGTATCAATAGGCAGATAGGAACTCTAGGATCTGTTTCTGCTATGGTAATGTTTGGTAAATCCATTGAAATCAGACGATCTTTAATTGTTACAAAGTTTGCTATATGACTTTCAAGATTGTTAGCGCCATTTAGCACTGTTGCAACAAGTTCCCTAGAAAAATCACCAAGCACATAAGGGTTAGTTGTTTTTTTCATATATGCAATTAATGGTTTGCTTCCAAGGACAAAACCTGCACGAACTCCAGCAAGTCCAAAGCCCTTTGACAGGGTTCTTAGTACAATTAGATTTTCGTATTTTTCTAATAGAGTAGTTGCTGATTCAGCTTTCGTTATAAAGTCACCATATGCTTCATCAACGATTACGCAAACTCCAAGGCTTCCAGCTTTGATGATAATTTCCTCAATTTCCTTAAGGGGAATTACCTGTCCTGTTGGATTGTTAGGATTGTCAAGATATACAATACTTAAATCTGGTGTGATAGCATCATAGATTTCCTTTGTATCTAGCTTATAATTGTTTTCTGGTTTTAGCTGGATGCCATGATATTCCATTCCACAAAACTTAATATTTGCTACGTAGTCTGTAAATTGTGGTGCATATCCAAGTACCTTAGCACCAGGTATAGCAAAAATGTTGTTAACTGTGTATATGGCACCGATACTACCATCTGCAAGTAAGATGTTTTCCTTTTCAAGATTAACATTGCTCTTCCAATAGTTTATGATGGCATCATATGGAGCCTGTGAATGAGGGTATGCAGCAAGCTTCCTAAAGTCATAGTCAATTTCTAAAACAGAATCAGGGAATCCGTAAGGATTACAACCCTCACTGCAATCTAGACCGTTTTCTGGAAGCACTAATATATCAGATGCATAGCTGTTTTTTTCTTGCTCCAGTAGTTCTTTTTTAATTTTCATATTTTCACCTTCTAAATTTGCTCTAGTTAATTTGTATTAGTTTGATTTTTTCTTTGTTGCCTGTTTGTATAGTAAGCATACAAATAGTAGCATTCCCAAATATCCTGTGTATGGATAGATAATTCCTACTAACTGTCCGAATGGGAACTGCCCAAGGACAAAAGCCAAAATGATTAAGACAAGAGCAATAACCTTTGATTTAGTAGTACCTTCTTTTGTAACTTTGTTACATACAGTCCAGAACATTGGGGCTGCAGTAGAGAAAATACCACAAATAAGTAGGATTGAGAATATTACACCAAATGCTGGTGAAATATTTTTTGCTAAATGTAATGTTGGAACTGCAAGGTCAGCAATTTCATCAATCTTAGATAATAGAGCTAAGTTCATGAAGAAAGTAGCAGTCATAAGAAGTACGCCTCCAAGAATTCCGCCAGCAGCAGCTTCACGTTTTGACTGTGCTTCAGTTCCTAAAGTGAATAAGAAGATAACAGCACCAAAAATATTGTAAGCTGAGTATAGTATTCCACTGATCCACCAGTTTGGTGAAGAAGTTGGTAGGTTATGAGCAGCAACTTTTTGATCAACACCAGATAAACCATCCATATTTGGAATAAGAGTTATTACTGCAACAAGGATAGAAAAAACTATAATTGCAGGACCGATTAATCCAAGTAAGTTTACTAGTTTGTTTACACCGATGATGTAAGCAATAAATACTAGTACAACCATGAATAATGAACCAACATAGTAGTTTAATCCATAGTACTCATTTAACGTTGCGCCAGCACCTGAAATAATAATTACAACAACACCAAACAAGAAGATTGGCACGAAGTATTCATAAAAAGTTCCAAGGTATTTACCGCAGAATAGGCAGTAAGGACTTGTTTTTCTTCGCCTCTGTGTTCAAGTCCCATTGACATAACAGAACCGCCAACCCATGAGAATAAGAACATACTTATTAAAACAGCACCGATACTCCAAATGCCGTAGTTAGAGTAAAACTGCATAATTTCCTGTCCTGTGGCAAAGCCAGAACCAATAATAAAAGCGACATATGCGCCCGCAAATTTAATAACATTTACGTAACTTAATTTTTCTTTCATAATAAGACCTCCTAAATATAATAACGACTAGGTGATAAAAAATTCGCCTAACTAGATGTTAAGGTATATAATTAAACGTGGTTATCCAAAAAATAACAGTGTTATTATCGAAAAATTAAATAACTTGCAATAGTCATGGGAAATGTAGTATAATTGTTTGCAAAAACAATTATTGAAAGGGGTTTTTATGAAAATAGAACAATTAAAGCAATTAATAGAGATAGTGGAATGTGGATCTATTAATAAAGCAGCACAAAATATGTTCATGTCTCAATCGGCACTTAGCAATTCTGTAAAGAACTTGGAAAAAGAATTTAATAAACCGATTCTGCAAAGAGGTTCAAGAGGAATTTCTTTGACAGGTTTTGGTATGGAAGTTTACAACAATGCCAAATACATAGCAAGCCAGATTGACATTCTAAAAAACAGAGGAGACGATAGTGAATATAAGGAAGAACTTTCTATTTCAAATATGTATAGCCCCTTAGCCAATGAAATATTTATAGAGTTTTACAAAAAATACAAAAAGAAAAATTATAGTTTGGCTATAAAAGATTGCCCCATATCAACTATTTTAAGTGATGTTGTAAATGGAATAAGTGAAATAGGTATTATATCTCTATTCGCTGATAGCAAGGATAGTTACCTTAACTACATGAGAGAAAAAGGAATTAAGTATACTAAAATAGCAAAAAAGAAATTGTATGTTGTAATTGGACCAAATAACCCGCTTTATAGAATTGAAACTGATGAAATAAAATTAGAAGATTTGAGAGATTTTCCTTTTGTAATTTATGATGATGGAAATCCAGAGACAACACTTGAGAAATTAGTGCTTGGATCTGGCAAGGAGAAGTGTAATATTTCATTAAGTAATATGGGAGCAATAATGACTTTTGTAAATCAAACAGATGGCTTTACTCTTGATTTTAATAACAAAAAGAGCTTTGAAAAATTCCAGCTATACAAAGAACTAAGGTTTATAAAAGTTAAAAACCAGCCACTGGAAAGTGAGTTTGGCTGGATTATGAGGAAGGACTATATTTTGTCACCAATAGCTACAGAATATATTAATGAACTTACAAAGGTGGCAGTTAAGATAGAAAAAGAAAATCACTTAGATGAATAAGTATGTTTATTTAGATTAGTAATAGAGGGCTACGAAAAATTAATTCGTAACCCTCTAGTTTATTTATACCCCTATAGATTTTACAATTTTTGTTATAGATTTTCTACAAATTGTTTTATTTCATCGGTCAAATTTAAACTACTTAAAATAACAGTATCACCAGATTCGATGATGAGATCATTTGATGGTGGCAAACTTACGCCTTTACGCATTACGAGTGCAACTTCTAAATCAGCAATAAGCTTAATTCCATTTATTTTTTTGTCATAAAATTTATGTTTTCTATCTACAGTTGTTTCAATAAAGCCCATTTTGTCGCCATCAGAGTAATCGTTAAAGGTTTCCATTACGTCAACGTCGTTGTCGATCATATCTAGAAGTTTTGAAATAATTCCAATTAATGAGCCTTGAATGCTTATGGAGAATAATACTATAAAAAATACTATATGGAATATATCGTTCTCCAAAGGAACAGGGCTTGCAACCGCAACAATTGCAAATACAATTGAGGCAGCACCTCTTAATCCTGCCCACGAAACAAGAAGTTTTTGTTTAAAGCTACATCTACAAGGTGATAGTATTGCAAATACAGCAATTGGTCTAGCAACGAATGTTAGGAATAATGCTATTGCTAGAGATATCCACCAAATTTCCACCAAGTTGGAAGGGAAAGACAATAATCCAAGCAAAAAGAAAATTAACATCTGTGTTAGGCCTGTAACACCGTCAAAGAAGTGTACTAAGGCTTTTTTGTTGTTTAAAGGTTTATCTCCAAGGATTATACCAGCGATGTATACACTAAGATAGCCATTACCACCAATAACAGATGCCCCAGCAAAAGCGATTAAGGCCAGTGCAAAAACGAATATAGAATCAAAACCATCAGTTGTAAATTTGTGCTTAGATAAAATAGCATCGCCAATTGCAGCTGTAGCAAAACCAACTAAAATACCAAAAGCAATTTGAGCAAAGATCATTAAAATTAAATTGCCACTGCTAAAGTCTCCAGTCATCAAAGATAAAACTATTATAGTGAGCATATATGAAAAAGGATCATTACTTCCACTTTCGATTTCAAGCATTGAAGCTGTATTGTACTTGAGATTCAATTTCTTGGAACGTAAGATTGAAAAAACAGAAGCTGCATCAGTGGAACTAATTATAGAACCAAGAAGCATGCTTTCAAGGAAGTGCATATGTAGCACATAATAACAAAAAAGTCCGGTCAAGGTAGCTGTAAATATAACTCCTAAGGTGGACAAGAACAGGGATTTGACGGCAACTGGCTTTGCAGCTTTTAAATTTGTACCAAAACCACCATAGAACATTATAAAGATTAATGCAGCGCTGCATACCTGTTCCGCAATTTTGTAATTATCAAAATAAATTTTAAATATGCCATCTGAACCAAACACCATACCAAGTAGAATAAATGCCAAAAGCATGGGGATTCCAAGCTTACTTGATATCTTGTTTAGAAGTAGGCACAAAAGCAATATAATTGCAACAATGAGAATGTTTAAATGCATAGATAACTCCTTTATATTAAAATAGCTATATTCCCAATAGCTTTGTTATTAATAGTATACCATAATAAGTGATAATGAGGAAAGAAACAAATTGACAGAACTTTGGAATATTGATAGGTGCAAGTATTGTTAAGGGTGATGTATAGGTGTATAATATTAGTCAAATGTAGCGAAAAGGAGTTAAGGAGGAATAAATGTTAAAGATAAATAGTTTGACTAAGACATACGGTGACAAAAAGGCAGTAGATGATTTAACTATTCATATTAAAAGTGGTGAATTGTACGGCTTCATTGGACATAATGGCGCTGGCAAAACTACAGCAATTAAATCTTGTTGTGGAATTTTGAATTTTGACAGTGGGGAAATATTAGTTGATGGAATTTCCATAAAGGAAAATCCAATAGAATGCAAAGCGAAGATGGGTTACATTCCAGACAATCCTGACTTATATGAGTTTTTTACCGGGATAAAATATTTGAATTTTATTGCAGACGTATACCAGGTGTCTAAGGAAGATAGAGAAGCTAGAATTGCCAAGTATGGGGACTTGTTCCAGTTGACAGATGATTTTGCACAGCCAATAAGTGCATATTCTCATGGTATGAAACAAAAGCTTGCAATAATTGCGACTCTAATTCATGAACCTAAATTATTAATTATGGATGAACCATTTGTAGGACTTGATCCAAAAGCTGCGCATCAATTAAAAGGCATTATGAGAGAACTTTGTGATAGAGGTGGAGCAATATTTTTTTCTACCCACGTTCTTGAAGTTGCAGAAAAATTATGTGATAAGATTGCAATAATTAAAGAAGGCAAACTTGTAACAAGTGGAACAACTGAGGAAGTTAAAGGTAATACTTCTCTTGAAAACGTTTTCTTAGAATTGGAGGGCTAATATGTTTAAGTCATTATTATTAGTGCAACTAAATTCGGTGCTTGCAATTAGTTTCAAAACAGACAAAAAGAAAATGAAAAGTGGAGGCAGTACGGGATATATTTTTTTAATAATCTTGCTAATTGTTGTTCTAGGAACAACTCTGGGTGGGTTATTTAAGGCAATATGTGAACCTTTTGCCGCATTAGGCTTAACTTGGCTATATTTTGGATTTATGGGAATAGTGGCGTTTTTCTTGTGCTTCATAGGTAGTGTGTTTTTGACTCAAAGTCAAATATATGAGGCAAAGGACAATGAACTTTTGTTATCTATGCCAATTCCAATCAAATATATATTGGCATCTAGAGTTGTAGGGTTACTCATTGTAAACTACATATATGAATTAATTGTAGTTCTGCCAGCAATAATTATTTATGTAATCACCCAGTCGGTGACGGCAAGTCAGTTGTTAGTATTTGCAATATCAATTTTGGCACTACCGATTTTTGCCCTAGCAATATCGTTGATAATTGGGTGGGTAATTGGATATATAAATTCAAAAATGAGAAACAAGAATTTAGTAATAACTACTTTAACTGTAATTCTTTTTGCAGGTTATATGTATGTATGCTTTAGTCTTCAAAAATACCTAAGTTTGTTAATACAAAACGGAGAAGCAATTGGAGAAGCAGTTCAAAAAGCACTTCCACCATTTTTTGCAATGGGTAAGGGTATTGCTGATGGGGATTTTGGACAGATTGGATTGTTCATATTATGGACATTAATACCATTTATGATAGTATGTGTGGTACTAAATAAATCATTTATCAAGATTGCAACATCTAAAAGAGGTATGAAGAAGGCTGTTTATAAACGAGGAGAAATGAAAAAGAACTCCTTGATGGGAGCTCTGATAAAAAAAGAAATTGAACATTTTGTGCAAAAACCTATGTATATGTTTAATGCGGGAATTGGACTACCATTTATGTTGATGGGGGCTGTATACTTGGCAATTAAAGGCGATAGTATTATACCTCAGTTAACTCAATTTGGGGTCAGCCTTGAAACTGTCGGTGTTTTTGTTGGTGTTTGTTTTGCAGGGTTATCAGCAATGGTAATAATTTCTGCACCTACTATTTCGATTGAGGCAAAAACACTTTGGCTAAGTCAATCTATGCCAATTAGGGATAAAGATGTTTTGCTTTCAAAAGCATTGCCTCACATTATAATTAGTTTGCCATTTATAATTGTGTCTGTAACAATTTGCGTAGTTACATTGAAGCTGTCAATAGTTGGAGCATTAATCGCTTATTTACTACCAATTACATTTACTATTTTTAATGGTATTATTGGAGTTATTATCAACTTGAAATATCCAAAGTTTGATTGGATTAATGAAGTTGTAGCTATTAAGCAGGGGGCGGCACCTATATTGGCTATGCTAGTTTCTGTGGCAACGATTGGTATACCGCTTTTATTATATATTATAGTTTTAGACAAATTTATACCTATGCTGACTTATGGATTTATCGTTGTTTCATTGTTTTGCGCTTTAGTACTATTTGCGTATAGAACATTAGTTACAGTTGGAGTTAGGCTTTATGATGGGCTTAAGGGATAAAAGTTAAAGTGTAAAAAAACAAATCACCCACAGTTTGGTTTTGTGGGTGATTTTTTATGCGTACAAGTTTATTTAGTTATACTAATAAAAAATAGGTATGCAAGCAAAATTAAAAATAATGCAGGTATCATAATGTCCAAGACTCTCTTTGATTCCTTGTATCTTTCATAACTTAGGTAAGCCTGGGAAGTAAGAATAATACCCAGTGAAGTTGTAAATATGTAACTAGGTATATTTAGAAAACGTCCTAGCACTAATCCGAGAATATAAACGAGAGATCCAGCTCCGAGCAAAATGGTAAAAAATCTTTTCATATCTTTTCTCCTTATAAAATAACTATTCCTAATAATGATAAATTATACTATATGCCATTTAGGATAGCAACTTTTTTTGGATAGTGTGCCAAAAGTGGCACGGATATTGGGTGTGTAATATAAAAAAAGCTAGAGAATGTAGGCTTTTGAGATAAAAATGATGTTGGCACAAAACTTGCTTTATATAATAAATATATGTAAGTAGTAGTTTTGAAAACAAAGGAGGACAAAAATGATTATTGATTCACACGCACATTCAGATGAATTTATAGAAACAGGATGGATAGATCCACCAGAAAAGGTTATCGAGTATATGGATATGGCTGGAATAGACATGGCTTGTATAAGCACATATTGCAATGCGCCAGGCTTCAATCCAAATGCTGTTAAATATATTGCAGCTGCTAGAGACAAATATCCAGACAGATTTATTCCATTTATTAGATTAGATCCGAACCATGGGCAAAAAACTTTAGACACATTAAAAGAAGCTATAGAAGTCTATGGGTTCAAAGGTGTTAAGCTTCATCCAGTAGATTATGCGTTGCCTGCTTTTGCACCAACTGTTATTAAGATTATGCAAATGGCTGGTGAATATGGAATGCCAGTACTTTATCATTGTTCAGATGAATTAATGTGTTTACCTCTAGAAATTGAGGCTGGCATAGCAGAAGCGCCAGAAACAAATATAATTCTTGGACATATGGGAGGATTTTATCATCAAAACGATGCTATTGAGATTGCAAAGAGAAATCCAAATGTTTATCTTGAAACTTGCGAACAACCATTTACATGGGGAATTAAGAAAGCAGTAGAAGAAATTGGCGCAGATAGAGTTTTGTTCGGGACCGATATCCCAACAGATAATCCAATTTTGGAAGTTGAAAAAATTAAATCAGCAAAGCTTGGCAAAGAGGCAGAAGAAATGATTTTTTATAAAAATATTGCAAGATTGTTAAAATTAAATGTTTAGGAGGTAATAGAATGAAAATAGATGGACACATTAGAGTTGGTAGCACTTTTAAAGGAGAAGATTTCCCTATTGAAGAATATATTAAACTTATGGAAGAAGAAAACATTGACAAAGCTGTAATTTGCCCAAATAAACCAAGTAGTTACAAGGTTGAAGATGGAAACGACTATGTTGCTACAGTTTTGGCAAAATATCCAGATAAATTTTGGGGAGCAGTTAGAGTTAATCCATGGGATAGAGAAAAGGCAATATTGGAACTTGAAAAAAGAGTTATAGAAAACGAAAAAATAAAATTTCTATATTTAAATCCATGGGAAGAGCAATTTCAGTGTAACGATAAGTTAGTATATGGAATAATGGAAGCTGTACAAAAACTAAAATTATCTGTTATAATAGAGGCTGGTTATCCATGGGTGTCTCAAATATTTCAAATTGCAGATTTGGCAAGAAACTTCAAAGATGTTAAATTTATTGCAACTAACTCAGGCCAACTTGATTTAAGTGGTTCTACACTAGGCGATGTAGCTTTTGTAATGGGCAAAAGTGATAATATATACTTAGGATCAGCAGGAGCTTGTGGTGGACAATGGTTGGCAGATATAGAGAGAGAATATCCAGGTAAGATTTTGTTCGAGAGTAATTATCCATTTATGGAGCCTCATTTAGAAAATTTCAGAATTGAAAAAGGGTTTATGGAGGATAATGAAAAGGAAAATATTTATTCAAATAATATCTTAGCGATGTTGTAGAATTAGAGGGTAGAAATGAAGAATTCTTTAGCAAACAAAATAACATTTGTATTTTTGCTTCTAGTACTAATAACATTTCTAACGTCGGTATTCATTATATTATATCAATTTAGAAATATTGATATTTCTGGAGAATATGGAGAGGCGCTTGAAAATGTTATTTATGGTGGTTTAGTCATTTTTTTGGCGATAATTATTTTGACAATTGTACTAGGTAGAATTCTTGTTTTTGCCATAAGCAAGCCGTTGGAAAGACTTATTTTAGAAACACAGCAAATTGCTGTAGGTAATTATGACGGTGAAGTATCAATTAAAACAAATGATGAGATAGAAATGCTAGCCGATAGTATTAATACTATGGCCAGTACAATACGAAATTATACTAATCAATTAAAAAATCAAAGAGATGCATTAAGAGCTATTTTAGAAAATATACCGGGAAATATACTAATTGTTGATAGTGACTTCAAAATAATGGCTGCCAATGGAAACCAAGGGTGTTTTTATAGGGGGCTAGACAAATTGAGCAGTGGACTAGAAGATGATCAAAAGTGTTTTGAGCGTTTTTATAATAGAATGTCGCCATGTGATAAATGCCCAATTGTAAAAATGTCAGATGGAAGTATAGTGGATAACTTAGAAATAGCAGTGGATGAAGAAATTTATCATATGAGGGTTGAAACTATATATGACGAAAAAATTGGCACTCAAATTCTAGTATATAGTACCAAAGTAACTGAACAAGTATTTATGGAAAAAGAAGTAATTCAGATGGATAAACTGGCTCAGATGGGGCAGCTTGCGGCAGGGATTGTCCATGAATTAAAAAATCCAATGGCAGTTTTGAAGGCAGGAGTTTACTACCTTGAGCAAATAAACAAAGAAGAAGTACCAAGATATATTTTAACTGCGGAGTCTAAGCATACCCTTGAGAGTATGAGAGAAAGCTTGCAAAGGGCAGAAGACAGCGTTTATAATATTTTGGATTTCTCTAAGCCAAAGAATATTAAAAAAGAAAATGTTGTTATTGAGAAATTAATTCAACAAGTAATGTTATTGTTTTCTAAAGAAATAATTAAGTGTAAAGTAAAGGTTAAATTAGAAGTTAAAGAAACTATGTCTATTGGTAAGTATGATTCTAATATATTGAAAAATGCTTTTATCCACTTAGTATCAAATGGATTAGAGGCAATGCCTGATGGTGGAGAACTAAAAATTAGGGTTTACAATCTAGATAGTCAAAATGTATGTGTCGATGTAGAAGATGAGGGAACTGGTATTTCAGATGAGCAAATAGAGAATGTATTTGAGCCGTTCTTTTCATTAAAAGGCGAAAAAGGAACAGGACTGGGTTTGTGGATAAGCAAAACTCAGTTAGAACGTGTTGGTGTAAAGATCAGCGTTAAAAGTGAAATTGGCAAGGGAACTATTTTTTCTTTAATTTTTCCTATAATTAAGGAGGAAGGTTAAAATGAGCGAAAAAGTAAAAATTATGATTATCGACGATGACAAAGGTCTAATTGCAATCTTCAAAAAGATTTTGTCAATAGGTGAGCAATTTGAAGTCATTGGTTATAGTAATCCTATCAAAGCACTAAACGAAAAAAAAATAGTGGAGCAAGACCTTGTTTTGCTTGATTTAATGATGCCTGAAATGAGTGGACTTGAAGTTTTAAGAGAAATAAAAAAAGAATTCCCACTAAAACCAGTGATAATGCTTACAGGGCAAGGATCAATAGAAACAGCAGTAGAAGCAATGACTTTGGGTGCGACTACATATGTTGAAAAACCAATTGATCCAGAAGTTTTAATAGAGCATATATACAATGTTGTAAATTACGAAAAGAAGAATAAGTCATTTAAAGATTGTATTTATGAAAGTAAGGATCAGGAAATTTTAATAGGGCGCTCCAAAGCTATAGGAGATATTAGGAAGAATGCTAGAATTGTTTCCACTTCAGATTCTGCAGTGCTGCTGACAGGAGAAAGTGGAACAGGGAAAGAAGTAATAGCGGAACTGATTTTTAGAAATAGCAATAGAAAAGATAAGCCCTTTGTAAAAATTAACTGTGCTGCATTACCAGAAACGCTTTTTGAAAGTGAATTGTTTGGATATTCAAAAGGAGCGTTTACAGGGGCAGACAAGGACAAAAAAGGAAAGATAGAAATTGCAGATGGTGGAACACTTTTTTTGGATGAGATTGGTGAACTTTCGTTGACACTTCAGACGAAATTATTAAGAGTGTTACAGCAAAAGGAAATAGAAAGGCTTGGTAGCGAAAAAACCATTAAGGTTGATATCAGGCTAATTTGTGCTACAAATAGAGATTTAGAAAAAGCCGTTGCAGAAGGTACGTTTAGAGATGATTTATACTACAGAATTAACGTTATATCTTTTGAGGTGCCACCGCTTAGAGAGAGGCGAGAAGATATAGACTTGTTAGTTAAACATTTCTTTGAGGAGTATGGGCAAAAAACAGGAAAAGATATTCTAATCCCTACAAAGAACATAATGAACCTTTTAACAAACTACGATTGGCCAGGAAACGTTAGAGAGTTGAGAAATGTTGTGGAACGTATTTTTGTATTTGGACAATCAAAAAAACATGTAGAAAAAGAAGACTTGGAAAAGAAAATTAGAGAGTCAAAAGTTATATACGAAGAAAAAGAAAGCGAAAAAGGCTTTAAAACCATACGTGAAGATTTTGAGAGAAGTTATTTAATTACAATGCTTGAAAATAACGACTGGAATGTTACCCATACAGCAGAGCATATAGGTATTTCAAGGCGTAATTTGCAGAGAAAAATGAAAAACTTTGATATTGTTAAACCAAAGTAAAGGAGGAGAGCAGTGCAGCAGATAATTGCATTACCTATAATTTTTATTGGTATATACATAATAATAACACTTTTAGTTGCAGTATTTCCTTTTGGTAGAATTGGAGTTAGAACAGTAGAAGATTTTCATAGAGCCACAGGGAATATGGGATTTTGGATTATTTCTATTGGGCTTATTGTATCGTTTTATTCGGGGACAACTTGGTCGGGATGGCAAGGATTTATCAGTAATAATGGTCCAATAGGAGCATATATTTTTCCTTTTATTGCGACTTCTGGTGTCCTATTTTATTTTTTGGCAGAAAAAATACAACCTTTGGCAAAGGAACATAACATGATTACGATTGGCGATTTTTTTGATGTAACGTATAACTCGAGGAGATTAAGAATTATTGCTGGATGTGTATCCGTTTTGGCTGGAATTCTGTGGATAGTTATGGATTTAATAACTATGGGCTATGTATTTAATATAGTTTCGCAGGGAAAGATTTCAATAATATATGGTGAAATAATTGCGCTTGTAATTATTTTGATTTATGTACTTTGGGGTGGTATTGAAAGTATTGTTTGGACAGATCTGTTGCAAGGTGTAATTATGCTAATTGGAGGGTTTTTGATTTGCAACTTCATTATAGTGAGCTGTTTTGATGGGTTCGAAGAGTTTGGTAAGATTTTTGAAAATTCGGGAGCAATCAAGGACTATAAACTTAATGTAGCTGGAGAAGATTACTATTGGAGCAATGGCAATAGGTGGACTTCTTTAGTCTTAATAAGCTCCATAGGTGCAATTTGTTTTCCAGCAACCTTTGTTAAAATGTATATGGGCAAGGACATTAATGTGTTGCGCAAAAGTGGAATTTTGTTAGCGGCAACTTCAGTTTGGTCTTTAGTATATTTTTTGCCTGGTTTGGCAATAATGATTGTTGATGGGAATTCTGAAATGCCTGAGGCATCGCTTCTGAATTTGGTGGTGAATACGGGAGAAGTCCTTGCAATTTGCTTTGCAAGTGTTTTTGTAATAGCGGTGTGCATTGGAACTATAGATATTCTGCTATTTACAACAGGTATGAGTATTGTAAAAGATGTGTACTACCCTATAAGATACAACAACAGTGCAAACAAAAAGAATATTGTTTCCCTTAGAACTGTTAATATTGCCATAATAATTGTATCAGTAGTGGTATTTCTAATCGGAACAACAAATAAATTTGGACTCATTCAAATTGCAATTATGACAACTGAAGCATCAGCGCAATTGTTTCCTGTTATTATCGGGGCACTTGTGACTGGCAAAGCAAACAAAAAAGCGGCGGTATATGGAGTAACCACAGGCATTATAGTTTTATTTGCCATGGAAATGTTTAATATAAATGGATTTAGTATTGTAAATGGTGTTTGGGCATTATGCGCAAATACAATTGTTTTTATAATTATTTGTCGAAATAGTGCGACAATAACAGGTGATAAGGTGACAAAAATGTCACAGCTAGATAAATAATTCCCGCAAAAAATCTCGCAAACCCACGATTATAACCGTTTCTGCAAGTTGGCATAAATTTTGCTTTAATAGTTATATAGATGGAAATAACTATGAAAGGAGAAAACTATGAAAGCTAAAAAGACTCACAGAAAGTACTTCATTGTACTTTACATTATTTCATATTTAATGATGATGCCACCGTTTATTTATATTGGTGACAAGGCAAGCATTACTCTTGGTTTACCAACAATAATAACTTGGCTTTTATTCTGGAGTGCGGTAATGGTAGTAGGTCTAATGATTCAATTCAAATTAGACAAAAAATGTGAAGCGGCAAAAGAACAGTCGTAGGTTTGAAAGGAGATTATTGTGGGAGATAAAATTTCAATGGTGCCTTTTGTCATATTAGGCATTTATTTATTAATTGTACTTATCCTAGCATTTGCACCGCAAAAGAAAAAAGCGGCAGATTCTGGTAGTTTTGAAGAATTCTACACAGCGGGCAAAAGTTTTGGTGGTATAGTAGTTGCACTTATTATGTTAGTTACATATTATCAGGGATCAACTTGGACTGGATGGCAAGGGTTTGTTGCACAATACGGTGTATTTGGTGCATATGTAATCCCATATTGCGTTGGTGCTGGAGTTGTAATGTACTTCTTAGCGGAAAAAGTATGGCCACTTGGCAAAAAATATAGTCTATGTACAATGCCAGATTTGTTGGAGCTTAGATACCAAAGTATTTGGTTAAAAGTACTATCTGGATTTTTGGGAGTAGCAATGGACGTAACGGTAATTACAATGGAAATCGTTACTTTAGGATATATTATTAATATTGCAACCTCAGGTTATGTATCAATTACTATGGGAGCTGGAGTTGGTATTGCAGTTCTAGCAATTTACATATTATGGGGTGGAATTAAGAGTATCGGTAGAGTTGACTCATTTAATGGATTCCTGATGCTTATTGGTTCTATATTTGTTTCTTTCTTTGTAGCATATTTCTACTATGGTGGTATATCAGAAGTATTTGAAACAGTACTTAAATATGAGCCAAGCCAATTCACTTTAATTGGTAGTGAAGGTTATGGTACGCCACAGCACTGGTTCTCATTTGGATTTATTTGCACAGTTGGTGCTTTGTGCTGGCCATCACTATATATGAAGATGTATGTAGGAAAAGGTGTGAACGAAATTAGATATACAGGTATAGTATCTGCAATTGCAGGGATTTGGTGTGTATTCTTCTTGCTAACAGGTTTTGCAGCAATAGGAATTGAATATATTGGACATCCTGGATTTGAAGATCCACAAAGTTCACTATTATTACTTGTATTTAGAAGCGGAAATATGGTGGTGTTTGGATTACTAGCTGTATTTATTTTGGCAGCAACAATTGGTACTGTAGATAGTACATTACTAGCAGATGCTGGCGCTTTCACAAACGATGTTATCATAGGATTTAAGAGAGCTATAAGAAAAGCTCCAAAAATTGGAACAAAAGAATATTCAAGCTCTGAAGAAGCCTTAGACCAGAAAAAGGTAATGTTACTTACTAGAGGAATAATAATTGCAATGGCAGTATTGGCGTTTATTGTTTCACAAATGAACATTCCAATGTTGGTATTCTTAGTTATGATGAACTACCAAGGTATTTGTCTATTATTCCCACCATTAATTGGAGGTTTGTACTGGAAGAAGAGTACAGCAAAGGGAGCAATTGCTGGTTTGATTTGTGGTATTGCTGTAGCAAGCAGCTTGGTTGCATTAAACCTTGAACCACTAGGTTTCATACCTGGTGTATGGGCGCTATTAGTAGACACAATAGTATTTGTTGCTGTTAGTTTAATGACTAAGAACAATACAGAAAATGAAGAAGTAATGAACGATATTTTTGGAAATTAAATGTGTAGGGATTAATTTGATTGAATTAATCCCTATTAATAAGGTGAGTTATGATAGAGAAATTTGATAAAATAGTTAGTGAAAATTTAAAGGTGTTTAAAAATATTTCTACATATTTGTACGAAAACCCAGAGCTTGGTGGTGATGAATTCAAATCATCAAGTTGTCTTAGAGATGTTTTGAGCAGTGAAGGATTTTGTGTAAGAGTTCCTTACGAAACTTTACCAACTGCTTTTGTTGCTGAATATGGCAAAGGTGATATTACTGTTGCATTCCTTGCAGAATATGATGCTTTACCAGGATACGGCGAAAATGGAGAACCAGGACATGCTTGTGGACATAACTGGATTGGAGCGACAATGTGTGGTTGTGGAATCGCATTGTCAAAGATTAGCAATGAACTAAATTGCAAGATTAAAGTTATTGGAACACCAGCCGAAGAAACTTTTGGAGCTAAAGTAGAGATGGCTGAACTTGGAGCTTTTGATGACGTAGACTTTGTATTCCAGGCACATCTTGATGAAGCCTCATCAATGGAGGTAGTTGCACTAGCATTAAATTCAATAGAATTTACATTTGAGGGCAAAGCTGCTCATGCAGCTGCATACCCAGAAAAAGGTATTAACGCTTTAGACGGTGTAATTGCTCTATTCAATGGTATTAATGCGTATAGGGAAATGACTCGCGATGATGCACGTATTCATGGTATCATTACCAATGGTGGAGTTGCAGCAAATATAATTCCTGAACTCGCAACTTGTCAAATTTCATTTAGGGCGAAAGATAGAGAATATGTAAGAGAATTAAGGGAGCGTATTATTGAAATTGCTCAAGGAGCGGCATTAATATCTAACACTAAATTAAGATTTTTTGATTATGAGAATAAATTTGATAACTTAGTTAATGTTCCATTACTTGTAGAATTTATGGCAGATAAATTTGAAGCGGCAGGTATTAAAAATCTAGTACCTAATGAAGAATATCCAGGCGCAGGGTCGACAGATATTGGAAATGTAAGTTATTTGTGTCCTACTCTTTATGTTGAAGTTGACCTGGAAGGAGATGAGCCTTTTTCAATCCATGATGTGAGGGCCTATGAGATGGCAGATTCTGAAGCGGCACATTTAAAAATGGAACAAGTAATTCTTGCATTTGGACATGGTGTTATAGAACTTATAAAGGATCAAGAATTAATTAATAGAATTAAAGCAGAACATAAGGAAATCGTGAAGTAATTAAATATAAAATGATAATATAAATAATTAAGAGCATCGTGCAGTGAAATTTCACTGCACGATGTTTTTTGTGTTCGCAGAAATGTGATGGGCAATTTACAGAAATACGATACAAAGTTAACTATAACGCACAAAAAGTTTACATAAAATTCCAATAAGGTTACACAAACCAATTTTTGAGATATAAAATGTGATATTGCGATGTTAGTATAAAAGACAATATAGATGATAAGAGTAGGTTGTCATAAATAGGTTAGTTATTTTGGGGAATATAGTATGAGAGGAGGAACATGAAATGAGAAATACATACAAAGCCAAGATAATAGCAGTAGTATTAACTGTGGTTATGGTATTTTCAGGATTCCCACTCGTAGCATTTGCTGAAGATTTAGGCACACCGGATAAAGAAGATGTTACGATTGAAGAGTTGAGCGGAGGTACAGAAGAAAAAGTAGTTGAGGAAAAGGAGAATTCCGAAAGCTTACTAGGCGAAGAACAAAATAAGCAAGGAGAGGGTGAAGAGCTTATAAAAGAGGAATCGCCAAAACCAGAAGAAGACAAAAGTGAAGAACCCACTAAAGAAGAAAAAGAATTAGTTAATTTGACAATTAACTATTATTATGAAAGCATTGATGGTGCTTTAGTTGAGCAACCAACTATTGCAGAGTATGAAAAGGGTTCAAATTATAGCATTGATATTAGACAGATAGAAGGTTTCACAACAAAGGTGGGAGAAGCTGAAGTCCAGACTTTGACAGGGACTATAACAGAAAACAAGACAATTGATGTTGTGTACTATGGAGCAACAGTAGAATATACCATAACAACGTTAGTTGAACAAAAGGATGGGAGTTTTAGCGAAAACCCAATTACAGCAACTGGTAAGGTTGGAGAAATGACTAAGGCTGAGATTGATTCAGAAATTACAGCAAAGGGATATTATGCTGAAACACCACAAAATCAAGCAATTAAAATTGGTGAACCAATAAATATTAAAATTACATACAAATTGTTTGAGGCACAGGCCAAATTCAATACTGTTGGGGGAAGTTATATTCCGTCTATTTATGGCAAATATGGCACAGAAATAAATGTTGGAATGTACGTTCCTACCAAAGAAGGTTATGGATTTGACGGATGGTATTTAGACAAAGAATATCAAACAAAAGCTACAGCAAAAATCACTTTAAGCCAAGATATAACATTGTATGCGAAATGGTCTTTAGGCCAAGGAAACTACAGTGTTATATACTGGGGAGAAAATGCAGAAGATGACAAGTATGCATACCTGGGAACTGTAGTAGGAAAAGGAGTAACAGGTAGTATGATTACTCCAAACCTTAATTTTGCAGGGCTAGATACTAATATATTTTCTTATCAAAAAACAACGGGAGATAGTGTTATTAAAGAAGACGGCACGTCAGTTGTAAATGTATATTATGCAAGAAAAACTGTAAAAGTGAATTTTTACAAAAAAGCCACAGCATTATCTTCATGGCAAATTAAATATGCATTTGAAGGCAAAAAGGGAGCTAAGTTTGAAAATGGTGAAGGCGTCAATTTATGGCCAACAGACAGCGATATTCTATGGTTTATATCACCAACAGACAGAAATATACAAGCAAAAATGCTTTATTACCCTTCAGATGTTAATGAAGTAAGCTATTATGGCAAAGCAGATGGAACCTATAAGTATATTGCTAAATATCTAGTAAAAGACATAAAAGATGAAAATTTCATACTACATCACCAAGATACTATGAAGTTAGATAGCTCTGGCTGGAGGTTAAGCAAAGAAGATTACTATGATATTAGAGGATTCAAGCATGTTAGCCAGCAAGACTTTGCATATGATAGCCAAGAAAAAGCGTATGTAGGGAAGATATATTATGATAGAAACAAGTATAATTTAGATTTTTACTACAAGAGTAAAGCTATTAAATCAGAAAAAGTTTCTTTTGAAAAAGAATTAAAAGGCTATGTAAATACACCAACTCCAGAGAGTGTAGGTTTACCAGCTTACTATAATTTTATAGGATGGTACACAAGTCCAGAAGGAGCAACAGGCAGCGAGTTTGACTTAACAAATGGCAAGATGCCACCTAATAACGTTAAACTATATGCAAAGTTCAGTACAGATGAGGCAACAGTCAACTTTGACTCAAATGGGGGAACGGCAGTGGATGCAAAAACCACATTAAAAGGCAAAACAATTGCAGCGCCTGAAGAACCAACAAAAGAAGGGTACAGATTTGTTGGCTGGTATGAAGCAGGTAATGTTAATCAATTTGACTTTGATGCACCAATTGATAATAACAAAACATTATATGCCAAGTGGTTAGAAATCAAAGAAACTACTTACAGTATTAAATATGTAAAAGAAAATGGAGAACTATTATTCGCATCAACAATTGGAATTGCAGGCAATGTAGGAGAAGAAGTGGTAGCGAAAGCCAAACCAGCAGTGGGATTAATCCCAGATGCACTTTTCAAAACATTTACATTGACTTCAAACCCAAAGAATAATGTAATTGAGTTTGTATACTCAGAACCACAAGAAATAAGCTACACAATTAAATATGTAGATAGAAGTGATAATTCAGAAATCGCAGCAGCAGAAAAAGGTGTGACTAACAAAAGTCAGCTTGTAGTAAAAGCAAAAGTGGTTGATGGATATTGGGCAACTAAGCAAAGCGACACATTTAATCTATCCAAAGGTGAAAATGTGTATGTATTTAGCTACAATCCACAAGAATATAAGATCACTTATGATCTAAAAGGTGGAACGTTGGAAACACCAAATCCAAGTAAGTACACAATCAAAGACACTTTCACTCTTAACAATCCAACAAAAGAAGGATATATATTTGAGGGATGGACAGGAACAAACACACCTAACAAAACAAAAAATTTGACTATATCAAAGGGCACTAAAGGCGAACTTAAATTTGAAGCATCATGGAAAAAAATCGAAGTGATAACAATAACCGCTAACAGTGCAACTAAGGTATACGATGGCAAGCCGCTTACAGACGAAGGCTTTGCAGTAGCAGGTAACCTTGCACAAGGTTTAACTGTAACTGCAGACGTTGAGGGCAGCATTACAAATGCTGGAGAAATGGCTAACGAAGTCAAAACCCATAAGATCTTAGATAGTGAAGGTGAAGATATGGGGCAAGGCTACAAAGTCAATTATGTTGCAGGAGTTTTGAAAGTAACTAAGAAGCCAATTAATATTAATGTGAACAGCTACTCAAAGGATTTCGGAAGTCCAGATCCAACTTTTGATGGTACTGTTAATGGGTTAGTTAAAGACGAAACTCTAAATGGACTTGGTTTCCAGAGAGCTCAGGGGGAAGACGTGGGAACTTATGATATTACAGCAGTATATGATGAACCACAAAACTATCAAGTGACAGTAACAAAAGGAACACTAGAAATCAAAAAAGCAAAGGCAAAGGTTGCTTTAGCTGTAACTGGATACAAGGATGTTTATGATGGAGCAGAGCATAGTGCAAGTGTAACATTAAGTGGCGATGAAAACGCAAAAGCAGATTTTAGAGTTTTGTACAGTAAAAATGGCACTGAATGGTCAGAAGAAAGTCCAAAAATTAAAAATGTAGGAAGTTTCACAGTATATGTAAAAGCAATAAGCAAAAGTGGAAACTACCAAGATCTAGCTGGCAATGCTAAATTAGAAGTTACAAAAAAGGCAGTGACTATAGATGTTGATAACGCATCAAAACAATACGGTGGAGCAGATCCTACACTAACAGGAGTTGTTAGCGGTATGGTTGGGGCTGAAACATTAGCAAATATTAAATACACAAGAACAGTAGGAGAAAACGTAGGTGTATACGATATTAATGCAACATTTAGTAGCAATCATAACTATGATGTGACAGTAAATAAAGGGGTGTTTACTATTACTAAAGCTACAGGAATTCCTCAGGTAACATTAACAGCAGTAGGATATGACGGAGTTTATGATGGAAACAGTCACAAAGTAAATGCAACTCTAAGTGGAGTGGCGGCGAGAGAATTTGAAATTGAATACAGCATAGATAACGGAGCAAGCTGGAGCAAAGATGTACCTGAAATCAAAAATGTAGGAGAAATAAAGGTCATAGTTAGAGCAACAAGCAAGAACTATGAATCTGTATTAACTAAGAATGTAACTCTAAAAGTTGCACAGAGAACAGTTATAATCAGAGTATCAAATGCTACAAAAGTATATTTAGCAGCAGATCCAATATTTGGAGGCACTGTTGAGAACCAAGTAGCAGGTGAAGAACTTAGAAACCTTAGATATTTCAGAGACAACAATGGAACAACTGATGAATCTGTTGGAAATCACAAAATTAAAGCTAGCTTCGATAATAACCCGAATTATAATGTAGAAGTTATAACAGGAACACTTGAAATCACCAAGGGTGTTGGAGAAGTTACATTAACAGCTACAGGCTATAATGGCGAATTTGACGGCAAGGAGCATATGGTACAAGGTTTAATAACTGGTAAAAATGCTCTAGCGTACGAAATCCTTTATAGCATAGATGGTATTGTATGGAATAATTTTTCACCAAAAATCAAAGATGTAGGGGAAATTCCTGTAAAAGTTAAAGCAGTAAGTGGAAGCTTTAATGATACAGCAGTAATCGATACAATACTAAAGGTTACACCTAAAACGGTCAAGATTACCGTAGATAACAAGGAGAAAATTTACAAGGAAGTTGATCCAGAGTTAACAGGTAGCATAACAGGAATAGTTGAAGGATATAACCTTGAAAACGTAGTTTATAGCAGGGAGCCAGGAGAAAACGTAGGAGACTATGTTATTCATGGAAGCTATAAGGCAAACTCTAACTACAAAGTTGTAGTAGTAGAGGGTGTTCTAAAAATCAAGAAAGCAAAGGCTGACGCTACACTTAATGCAAGTGGCTATGAAGGCATTTATGACGGCAAAGAACATAAAGGAACAGGAACTATCACAGGCACTGATGCAAGAGACTTTAGAGTCCTATATAGCCTAGATGGAGTAAACTGGTCAACTGAAAGTCCTTTAATCAAAAATGCTGGAACTATAAAAGTATTTGTTAAAGGCGAAAGTCTAAGCAAAAATAACAAGGATCTTGATGTAATTGAAGTACTGCTAAGGGTAAATCCAAAGACTGCAATGATCAAAATTGATGACAAGGTTAAAGTAGTAGGAGCAAGTGATCCAATATTCACAGGTAAAGTAGAAGGTCTTGTGGAAGGTGAAAGCTTAGGTGGACTAAAGTATGAAAGAGCACCAGGAGAGGCAGTTGGTGAATATCTAATTAATGGAGTTTATGACAAAAACGATAATTATGTCATTGAAATCCAAAAAGGTAAGCTAGTAATCGTAAATCCACCAGTGAATCCACCGGTAAATCCACCAGTGGATCCACCAAAACCATTACCACCAGATGAATTTTTACCAGATCCAGTAGATCCATCAAAACCTATTAAACCAGATGTACCATTACCACCAGATGAATTTTTACCAAATCCAGAAGGTGATAAGAAGCCAGTAGTCGACAAGAATACACCTCAAACTGGAGACAATGAAAATCCAGCGTTATGGACAGGGTTACTTATGATGGCACTTTTGGCACTAGGAGCACTTACTAAATTTGATAGAAAAAAGAAGTAAGTAAATTGACAAATTAAAGATTGGTTATATTAGCATGACTAAGTATTAATCTAATATTAACTTAAAATGCTGGTCGCAATATGTTTGGGCCAGCATTTAAGTTAATAAAAGAATATGTTATAATTGATTATTATATAAAAAAATGTTATTATGTGATAAACTAAGATTAACTAAAATTAACAGAAAAGAGGTGTAAGAGATGGAAAAAGTTTATGTAACGTATCTTGGAACATTTACAATTCAAAAAGACGATGAGATAGTTATTTTTAAATCTTCAAAGAATAGGATTAAGAAGTTAATTGGATTGCTGGCATTAGAGCCAGAAAAGCCACTTTCTGATAGTGATCTTTTTTTGAAAATCTGGCCAAGAGAGTATTATGATATTGAAGAAAACTCTTTAATTAATTTAGTGTATTTGGCAAGAAAATCACTAAAAAAGTTGGATCCTAATATAGACTTCATATTGAGAAGAGAAGGCAGATATATATGGAATCCAAACGTAAAGATAGAATCGGATATTAAGGAATTAGAGAATATAGCAAGAAGTCTAAAGGACTATTCAAGAGATGATGAACTAAGATTAGAAGAAGGACGTAAGGGAATAGAGCTATTTAATGGAGAATTTGGCGCAGTATTTGAATATGCGTCTTGGACATCGCATTTAAATGAGTTTTATAATAATGCGTATTTCCAAATTTCAAAAAGTGTAAGTGAAATTTTAATAAATAGAGGCGAAGAACAGGGACTTGAAGAGGTTCTAAATATAGCAAATAGGGCAAATAAATATGAAACAGCAAGTGATGATTTCTATATAATTATTTTTAGAGTATTAAAATTACTTAACAGGAGAGATTCAATCATTAATTACTTTGGCAATATTAGCAAAAACTACTATGACAAGGTAGGAGAGCCTATAGCAGGAGAAATTAAAAAGATTTATTCATGGGCAATAGGGAATGAAGAATTGTCATTTACAGACCTTGAAACTCTTACGGAAAACCTTAGAGAGCGCAGCAAGGATAGAGAACGTAGAGGTGCGTTTTATTGTGAAAAGGAAATGTTCAAAAACTTGTTACATTTCATTCTAAGAAATAGTATGAGAAATTCCAATGAAATTGTAATAATGTTAGTTACAATTTTTGAAGAAGAAACTATGGGAGCAAACGAGATTACGCAGGAAATGGAAAAGTTAGAGGAAGTTATTAGAATGTGTTTACGAAAAGATGATATTTTTTCAAGATATAGCACAAATAGATTTTTAATAATGCCTTTTGATTGCAAAGCTACAAAAGTAAATGTAATAGATGACAGAATTAGTGCGAAATTCAATGAATATAACAAGAATCCTAATTTATCAATAGATATTATTAATTTTACTATTGAAGAAAACGGTTATCAAATGTTATTTTAACTAAAAAAGCTTTGTAAAACTTTACATAAATGCAGTTTTGTGATATTCTAAAACGAAATAAGGTTTGTATTACATTAGATTTAGTGTTATTGTATATAGTGAATATACGATGTAAGGTTTGGAGGGAGAATGCAGTTAAATATATCAACAGATTATGCAATTAGAGCAATGTTATTTTTGGCAATCCATGGCAGAGGCAATGCCGCTGAAATTTCAGAGGAAATGGTGGTACCGCTAAATACTTGCAAGAAGAACTTGCAGTTATTAAAAAAAGCAGATTTAATAAAATCATATGCGGGAATAAAAGGCGGGTATGGATTAAATAAAGAAGCAAAAGACATTAGAATTGTAGACATTTTAGATGCTGTGGGAGAAAACCATAAATTTAACAGGTGCCTAGAGTGCGATGAATATTGTAATAGGCAAGGAACAGATACATGTCAAATCAGAAAGATTTATCAAAAGGCGCAACAGGCGCTAGATGAAGCATTTAGCTGGTCATTACAGGATATAATAGATAGCGATAAATAATTTTATCGCTATCTATTTTTTAT
>JAVWMQ010000023.1:0-28783 GCA_036637375.1 Anaerovoracaceae bacterium | reverse complement strand
CGAAGCAGTAAAATACTACTTCGCTATAAAGTCTAACTTATTGGGGTCACATCAAGGAGCTATATCTCTTTTCTTATGTGTTTTATTTAGATTTTTCACGAATAAATTTAACTGCAGCCATTCCTGCTTCTGCCCCTTGGTAAACTGCTTTTGCAATTTGAAGCATACCAGGAGTACAGTCGCCAGCGGCAAATAAACCAGGCACATTGGTAGCCATTTTTTCATTTACAAGTATTTTATTACCTTCTGTCATTGCACCAAGTTTACGAGCTAAATCTCCACTTCCGGCAACGCCAAGAGCTACAAAGAAACCTGTAATCTCCATTGTAGAGTTGTCCTCAAATACAACTGTCGATAAAACCATATCACCATCTATTTTACTTATCTTGGTTTTAATAACATTGATTTCACTTGGAACAGTAGTTGTTAGTTCTTCTCCATTTGTTAGGATTGTTACACTTCCTGCAATTGGTAGTAATTCCTTTGCCTCATGAACGGCGTATTCCCCATTACCAAGGACAACAACGTTGTTACCCCTATGAAAGAATCCATCGCAAACAGCACAATAGCTAACGCCTCTACCTTCAAACTCGCTTACGCCAGGAATTTTAGGAACTTTACGTGCTGAACCTGTAGCAATGATTACGGCATCAGCCTCGTAGGCTTGGCTTTCGCATACGACATTTAGACTTTCTTCAAATCCAATTGATAGAACCTGATCATTAATAAGCTGTACACCTAGATTCTTTGCACTTTGGATACCGTTTTCGTACATAGTTTCACCTGAAATAGGTTCTGCAAAACCGTAGTAATTTTCAATTTTGTCGGCTTTTTTTAAAGCTCCAATGCCCATTCCAATTACGGTAGTATCAATACCAGCTCGCTTTGTATAAAGGGACGCTGAAATTCCTGCAGGACCATTTCCTATAATTATAACTTTACTCATATATTATCTCCTTAAGTTTTGTAATCAAATTTCATATAAGCTAATTATACACCTAAACAGATGTTTTTACACTTAGGAATAATATTATTTAAAGGTAGCGGTGTTGAAACTTTGGGAGAAACTGTTTTACATAAATTCAAAAGTGTATTAAAATGTAAATA
The DNA here is from genome assembly GCA_036637375.1 of Anaerovoracaceae bacterium. Classification (GTDB taxonomy): domain Bacteria; phylum Bacillota; class Clostridia; order Peptostreptococcales; family Anaerovoracaceae; genus JAVWMQ01. The sequence goes on along the minus strand of JAVWMQ010000023.1, from coordinate 27,676 downwards.
TGGATATGATAATTGCATTTATAATTTTTATGGGAACAATGATAACTTGTATTGTAACAGGTACACAGGTTATGATAGCACTAGTAACAGGACTAGTGTGTTTTTTGATAGTCGGAATAAGAAGAGGATTTACACTTAGAGAGGTGTCAACCTTTGCACTTAGGGGGTCAAAAGATTCACTGGTTGTAATATATGTAATGCTATTAATAGGGCTTATAACAGCAATATGGAGATCTAGTGGAACTATAACAGCCTTCGTTTACTATGGGATAAAAGTCATTACACCCTCAATGTTTATATTTGTAACATTTATTTTGGCGAGTATACTTGCATATGCACTTGGAACATCATTTGGTGTTGTTGGAACAGTTGGGGTTATATTTATGGCGCTTGCAAGAAGTGGAGGGGTTAATGAGATTTTAACTGCCGGAGCAATTATGTCGGGAATATATTTTGGAGATAGGACAGGCCCAGCATCATCGAGTGGAAATCTAGTAGCGATTATAACAGGAACCAAAATGCAGAAAAACGTTAGGGCTATGCTAAAGACAGGAGCTTTACCTATGGTAATTAGTGGGATATTATATTATTTCCTATCAATAAACAATCCTATTAAAGGTGTGGATGCACAAGTTCTGGGAGCATTTAAGGACGAGTTTGTAATTAACTATTGGCTATTTATACCTGCAATTTTAATGATTGTATTGCCATTACTTAGAGTGGATGTGATGATTTCACTTAGTGCTAGTATTTTGGCAGGTGCTGTAATTACAGTTGTGATACAAGGGAACACTTTAATGGAAACTATTAACTATGCAGTCTTTGGATATACTGCCAAGAATGCAGCACTAACGACAATATTAAGTGGTGGCGGAATAATTTCAATGATTGAAGTTTGCGGTATTGTAATAATATCATGTGCATATTCTGGGCTTTTTAACAATACAAATATGTTAAGTCAAATACAAAGTGAACTAAAAAGCAAAGCTAAATATATAGGTAGATTTGGTGCTATGCTAGTTGTAAGTACGGTTTCTTGCATGGTTTTTTGCAACCAAACCGTAGCATCTATGATGTGTAATGATCTTTTGGCAAAGCCTTATGAAGAGGCAGGTGCAACCAAAGAGGAACTAGCAATAGATATAGAAAACTCTGTAATAGTAATAGCAGGGCTGGTTCCGTGGTGTCTTGCGTGTTCATTCCCATTAAAGGCTATGGGTGTAGGAATAAACGCATTACCATTTTCATTTTTCGTTTATTTAATGCCAATATGTTATGCATTTACTAAAAAAATTTGGTATAATAAAAAGGATATAGATCAAAAGGAGATATGAGATGAATAAGAATTTTTTGCCCCTATTATTTGCAGGGGATATTAATGTATATAGTGTAGCTAGAGCTTTTCACGAGGAATATGGAATCAAACCATATGTTTATGGCAAATATAACGTAGGTCCTTGCTACAAAAGTGAAATTATGCACTATGAGGCTAACGGAGAGGCAGACGTACAAGAAACTTTTTTGAAACTTGTTAAGGATTTTGCAAACAAGAATAGTGACAAGACTATCTTGTTAATAGGCTGTGGCGATAGTTATGTGGAACTGGCAAGTGCCAACAAAGGGAACTATCCAGACAATGTAATTGCTCCATATATTGATAATGATTTAATGAATGATTTAATTCATAAAGAGAAGTTTTATGATATGTGTGAGAGAATTGGTGTTGATTATCCAAATACATTTGTATATAAACCTGAAATGGGAATTGATATTGTGTTGCCATTTGAGGCGCCATTTATCATTAAACCATCAAACGGTATTGAATACTGGAGACATCCTTTTGCCACACAAAAAAAGGTGTATAAGGCAGATTCTATAAACGAGCTAAAAAGTATTCTAAAAGATGTTTATGAAGCTGGTTATGGGGATTCTATGATTATTCAAGACTTCATTCCAGGTGATGACACCTATATGAGAGTTTTGACAAGTTACTCTAACAAAAAGGGTGAAGTAAAGATGATGTGCCTTGGACATGTGCTTCTTGAGGAACATACACCTCATGGAATCGGTAACCATGCCGTAATAATTACAGAGCAGAACAAAGAAGTCGAAGCTCAGTTCAAAAAACTTCTTGAGGATATTGGCTATGTTGGATTTAGTAACTTTGATATTAAATATGATCAAAGAGATGGCAAATATAAGGTTTTTGAAATTAACACAAGGCAAGGTAGAAGTAATTACTATGTTACAGGAGCAGGAGCAAACGTTGCAAAATGTTTGGTAGATGATTATATATATAACAAGGACAGTGAGTTTTATTCTGTTACAAAAGAAAGTCTATGGATGGTAGTTCCAAAAAAAGTTGCCTTTGATTACATTAAGCCAAAAGAATACAAAGATGCAATGAAGAGGCTAATTGCTAGGGGTGATTACGTAAATCCATTGTTATATAGTGAAGAAAAGAGTCTAAGCAAGAAGCTAAAGACTTTCAAGAATTTAATGGGACACCACCTAAAATTCAAAAAGTACTTAGGCAAATAAGGAGATTAAATGAAAATTCTTGATGGAAAAGTTCTAGGCGTGATTGGTGGCATGGGGCCAATGGCAACAGATATGTTTTACAAAATGATAACCCAAAACACAAAAGTAAAATGTGACCAAGAACATATAAATATGATAATTTTGAGCCATGCAACTATGCCAGATAGGACAAAAGCCCTTAAAGACGGTGAAACTGATTTGGTTTTGGAAAAATTAATGAATGATGCTAAATTCTTGAAAAATTCAGGGGCGGATTTTGTTGTAATTCCTTGCAATACAGCTCATGCGATTTTTGCAGAACCTGCAAAGGCAAATGATATTCCTTTTATCAATATGATTGAAGAAACAGCAAATAAAGCGGCTGCTATGGTTGGCAAGGGTGGCAAAGTTGGCGTTATGGCAACTGATGGAACAATTGAAATTGGGCTTTACCAAAATGCGTTAAATAAGCTGGGAATAGAGGCTGTCACATTATCAAAAGGACATCAGTCAAAGGTTATGAAGATAATATATGAAGGTATCAAAATGGGGGAACCTGTAAATCATGAGGATTTCCAAAAGGCAGCAGAGGAGTTAAAAGCTCAAGGTTGTCAGCTTATCATTTTAGGATGCACAGAATTATCAGTATACAAAATAGAAGAAGGTCTAGGCGAGTTTTACCTAGATGCAATGGAATGTTTAGTAAATAAAGCTATTGAAGCTTGTAGATAAGGAGAGGTAAATGAACAAAGAATTAGGCGAATTATTATTTCCGCATATTGAAAAAAAACCAGCAGAATATGAAAGTATTTTTCCTGCTAGAGAATTAGGCGAAGGTGCAATGGTTACAAGATTAGGACCTTCACCAACAGGGTTTATCCACCTTGGTAATTTATATGGAGCTTTTGTAGATGAAAGATTAGCACATCAAAGTGGTGGGAAATTTTACTTGAGGATTGAAGATACAGATGACAAGAGATTTGTTGAGGGTGCTGTTTTTACAATTATTGATGCCCTTGAATTTTTTGATATTAAATTTGATGAAGGAGCAACTAAAGATGGCGATATGGGTGATTACGGTCCTTACTCTCAAAGTGAGAGAGGAGAAATCTATCAGTGTTTTGCCAAGGAGCTAGTTGAAAGAGGCATAGCTTACCCTTGTTTTATGACAGAAGACGAAATTGCTGCTGTTAGAGCAGAGCAGGAAGCAAACAAAGAGAACCCTGGTATTTACGGTAAATATGCCTTAAATAGAGAATTAACTTTAGAAGAGATAAAAGAAAAAATCAATGAAGGTATGCCTTATGTAATTAGACTTAAATCTGATGGTAAGCAAGGTGAAGAGGCAAAGATAATTTCAGTAGAAGATGGAATACGTGGAACTTTAACTATGCCAGAGAACTTCCAAGATGTTGTAATACTAAAGGCAACAGGAATTCCAACTTACCATTTTGCCCATGTTATTGATGATCATTTCATGAGGACAACTCACGTTGTTAGAGGTGAAGAATGGCTTTCATCATTGCCAATTCATGTGGAACTATTTGAGAAACTAGGTTTTGAGCTACCAGTATACTGTCATACAGCTCAGCTTATGAAAATAGACGAAGAAGGTAATAAAAGAAAATTAAGTAAGAGAAAAGATCCTGAATTATCATTAGATTTTTACAAGGAAATGGGGTACCATCCAGAGGCAGTAAGGGAGTATCTACTTACTATTCTTAACTCAAACTATGAAGAGTGGAGAATGGAAAACAAAGAGTTACCTTGCGAAGAATTTAAGTTTACAATGGAAAAAATGAGTAACTCAGGGGCATTATTTGACTTAAACAAATTAAATGATGTTTCAAAAGATACTTTAGTTAGAATTCCAGCAAAAGATTTGTATGAATTCTTAATTAAATGGGCGAGAACTTATAAGCCAGAAATCGTTTCAATCTTAGAAGGTAGAGAAGACTACTTAGTTCCAATTTTGGATTTAGGTAGGGAAGGGCAAAAACCGAGAAAGGACTTTGTTTGTGCAAGTCAAATGTTTGAGTTTATCAGCTATTTCTTTGATGATTATTTCAATATTACTGATGAAATGCCAGCAGAAACAAGCGCAGAAGATATAAAGGCAATAATTGGTGGTTACCTTGAAACTTATGACCATAGTGATGATCAAAGCCAGTGGTTTGACAAAATTAGAGAGCTTGGAACTAGCCTTGGCTATGCAGCAAAACCAAAAGACTTCAAAAAAAATCCAGACGAGTACAAGGGACACGTTGGACATGTCAGTACAGTAATTAGAATTGCAATAGTTGGTAAAAGTCAATCACCAGATGTTTGGGAGATTCAGCAGATACTAGGAGAACAAAGAACAAGAGATAGATTAAACAAATTTATATAGAAGTAAACATTACTACTAAATTATTTATGGCAGCGCAAGAGAACGCTGCAGTTGAGAAAAGGTCTAAGGAGTAACTATGTTTATTACTAAAAATAGTTTGATTAACCCAGACTCAAGAGAGCGAGTTCAACTATTATTAATTTCATGTATCATTGGAGTCATATTCGTATGCGTCTTTGCAATAAATATAACTCATGAGGAATTTGAAATGGCTCGGCTCACTGGGAGTTTAGCGATTATATGTGCTATTAATGTGCTGGTAAATTTCATTACAGATAAATATGCTAGGATAATGGAGATTTTATTTGGCTGCTGCCTAGTATTCATTTTTTCCCTATTCCTCGTTATAGGAGGACCAGGAGGAATTGCACCATTTTGGATGATGCTATTGCCAGTTATGGGGTTTCTATGTTTTGGAATTACCAAAGGTGCTTTGTTTTGTGGGTTACAGCTTATAATAGCAACTTGCCTTGTATGGACTAAATCAGGCAGTACAATGCTTTCGTATGAATATAGCAATTCATTTATACTTAGGTTTCCAGTTATGTTTTCAGCGTTTTGTATGCTGGGAATATTACTTGAAGTAATTAGAAGCACAATCGAAAAAGAATTAATAAAAACACAGCAGATGTATAGAAATAAATCTAGAATAGATCCGCTTACAGGTTTGTTTAATAGACTTGTTTTTGATGAAAAAATTGAAAGAGTCGTGTTCCAAAAGGAGAATAGACCAATAGGAATTTTAATGTTAGATATTGATGATTTCAAAAAGGTAAATGATACATATGGACATCATGCAGGTGATATTGTTTTAACTGAAATTGCAGAAATTTTGGGAACGTGTATAGAAAATCCAGAATTAGTTTCAAGATGGGGTGGCGAAGAGTTTACAGTATTATTTGAAAAAATAACACGAGATGAAATTGAAGCAGAAGCAGAAGGAATTAGAAACAAGATAGAAAGCCACAAGTTTAGTATTGCTAGAGATCAAAGTCTTGCAATTACAGTTAGTATTGGAATAGCTTGGATTGAAGGTATAAGAGACATCACAGTGGAAACATTGTTTGCAATTGCAGATAAAGGGCTATATGATGCAAAAAATAGTGGTAAAAATTGTGTCAAATTTGGCAAGATGTAAAAATGAACCAGGTATATTATGTGCCTGGTTTTTTTGTGCAAAAAACAAAGAAATAGGGGTTGACGATTTGGACATAGAGTTGTATATTATTATTGTTAGCACTCAACTAGTATGAGTGCCAAAATATAAAAATAGATTAAGGGAGATGATTAAATGGCAAAAAAACAATTTAAGGCAGAGTCAAAAAGGCTACTTGATTTAATGATTAATTCAATATATACACACAAAGAGATTTTTTTGAGAGAGTTAATCTCAAATAGTAGTGATGCAATTGACAAGCTATATTACAAGAGTTTAACTGATGATATTTCTGGATTAGGCAGAGAGGACTTCGCTATAGAAATAGGAGTAAATAAAGAAGAACGCACATTGGTAATAAGCGATAACGGTATAGGTATGACTAGCGAAGAACTAGAAAAAAACCTTGGAACAATTGCAAAGAGTGGTTCGCTTGCGTTCAAAAATGACAATGAGGCAAATGATGAAATAGATATTATCGGACAGTTCGGAGTAGGATTTTATTCAGCATTTATGGTTAGTGATAAGGTTTCTGTTAGTTCAAAAGCGTATGGAAGTGATGAGGCATTTGTTTGGGAATCAAACGGAGCAGATGGATATACAATTACACCTTGCGACAAAAAAACTCATGGAACAGAAATTATTTTACATATTAAGGCAGATACAGAAGACGAAAATTATTCAACTTATTTGGAAGAATACAAAATAAAAGGGCTGATTACTAGGTACTCAGATTATATTAGATATCCAATTAATATGATGGTTTCACAGGAAAAACTAAAAGAGGGTACAGAAGATGAGTATGAAACTGTTAAGGAAGTAAAGACATTAAACAGTATGGTACCAATTTGGAAAAAGAATAAAAGTGAACTAAAAGATGAAGATTATAATAACTTTTACAAGGAGAAATTCTATGACTTTGAAGACCCACTAAAGGTAATTCACACAAGTGTAGAAGGTGTATCAAGCTATAATGCGCTGTTATTTGTACCAGCCAAAACACCTATGAACTTCTATACTAAGGACTATGAAAAAGGCTTGCAGCTTTATTCATCTGGAGTTTTAATCATGGATAAATGTGCAGATTTACTACCAGATTACTTTGGGTTTGTAAAGGGGTTAGTAGATTCACAGGATTTATCTCTTAATATTTCAAGAGAGATGTTACAGCATGATAGACAGCTAAAGGCTATTGCAAAGAGACTTGAATCAAAGATTAAATCAGAGCTTTTGGCTTTACAGAAAAATGATAGAGAGAAATACGAAGGATTCTTTAAGAACTTCGGAGTACCACTTAAATATGGCGTTTATGAAAACTTTGGTATGAACAAAGATATATTAGAAGATTTACTTTTATTCCATTCTTCAATGGAAGGGAAGCTAATAACTCTTGACGAATATGTTACAAAGATGGGCGAGGAACAAAGTGTAATTTACTACGGAACAGGAAGTGACATAGATAAAATAGATAAACTACCTCAAACAGAAATGTTAAAGGAAAAAGGTTTTGAAATCCTATATCTAACAGATGAAGTTGACGAGTTTGCATTAATGGCTCTTAGAGAGTACAAAGGCAAGGAATTCAAGAATATTTCAAGTGAAGATTTAGATATTGTTGAATCAGAAGAAGAAAAAGAAATCGCAAACAAGCAGGCAGAAGAAAGCAAAGATATGCTTGAATTTATGAAAGAGCACCTAAAGGACAAGGTGACTGAGGTTAAGCTTACTCAAAGATTAAAATCTCATCCAGTTTGCTTAACTGCCAAAGGTGAAATTTCCTTAGAAATGGAAAAGGTACTAAATAATTTGCCAGATAATCAAGGTGTAAAGGCAATGAGAGTTCTTGAGATTAATGGCAAACATAGCATCTTGGAAGTGTTAAAAGATGCTTACCAAAATGATAAGGATAAGCTAGCATTATTTACAGACCTGCTATACAACCAAGCACTGCTAATTGAAGGATTACCAATTGCAGATCCAGTTGAATTTGGGAATAACATTTGCACACTTATGAAGTAGTGTAGTATTAATGTAAGGTAACTTGTAGATATACCCTTTACTAATTTAATTAGTAAAGGGTATATCTTTTTTAGTTTATTTAACTATTTTTCTTAAATAAAGTTTGGTTAATAGCGCTTTGTGGACAGATTTTTTTGCATTTTCCACAGCGTATACATTCTAAATGGTTAGGATTTTTTACAGGATCACAACCCATACTACAGCCCTTGGCACAGGAACTGCAGTTTATACATTTAGATTTGTCTATAGAGTACTGAACTATAGAAAAGCGATTAAATAATGAATAAATTGCTCCTAGAGGGCAAATGTATTTACAAAAAGGACGATAAATAGCAATTGAAAGCAAGATTATGAAAATCAAAATTCCAATTTTCCATGTATATAGCCATCCAATAGTGCTACGGAGAGCATTGTTTAGGAGAACTAATGGTATGCCACCTTCCAATGTACCAACAGGGCATATTAGCTTACAAAACCAAGGGTATCCTTGGCCAATCATATCTGTAATGAACATTGGCATTAGAATTACAAACAGCACAAGAATTATATATTTAAGCCAGCGCAACTGCTTATCTCCTCTAAAAGCATTGATTTTTAATTTTTTTGGCAGAGGAACTTTGTTTAAAAATTCTTGTATTAAGCCAAAGGGACAAAGCCATCCGCATACAAAGCGCCCCATAAATGCGCCCACCAAAATCATAAAACCGCTTATATAAAAAGCAAATTTATATTCATAACTTCCAATGGTAGCTTGTAATGCACCGATAGGGCAAGAACCAAGGGCACCAGGGCAAGAGTAGCAATTCATACCAGGTACGCATACATTTTTGATTTTACCTTGATAAATCTTTCCACGAACAAAGCCAATGAGGTAACCATTAGTAATAATAGCCCATATTAATTGAAATAGGTGTCTTGAATTTTCTGATTGATTTTTTATTTTAGCCAATGCCAACACACTCCAAACATATATTAATAGCTTTTTCCATAACAATTATATATTCTTTGCGTACAATCCCTAGGACTAAAAAAGCAGTTCCAAGTGTGAGAAATACTAGTGTGAGCCAGTTGGATTTGATAAAAATTTTGGTTTTCAATATTGTTACATCCTTCCTACATTTTGTATTATTATATTATTTTTTGTGTGGCCCTTCATAGATAAATACGCAAGTATTTGTTGGAATTTCAACAGGATCCTTTGTTTTTATCTTTGTGTTTTTGAATAATTTTGTTACTTTTTTTACTTCATTTGTACTGAAATAAAATGTATATTTTCCATCAGAGGACTTGCCTATAACTTCGTTGTTATCACACTTTGTAATGGCTTTAATTTTGTTCTTCTTTAGATATTCACTTTTGACAACAGTTATTGAACCAAACATCTTGGTAGTTGCAAGCCAACTATCATATTCCTTTTGAGAAGTAAAATCATCTTTGGCAAAGTTTCCCTTTTGGGCTAGTGTGAAAAATTTTGTAACATAGTCGTAATCAGTACCCTTTGTTTTCCATTGAACATTGTGATGAGTCCACACTTCTCCACTTGTAATCATATTACGAAGTTGTTTGGGTAAAATGAATGAAAATCCCATATATGTGTAATTATATTCTTTGTAAGCAGGCGCTTTAGCGGGTATAGTGCTTGTAGTTGATGCGGCTTCAGTTCCTTCTGAACTTGTTGCACCTTCAATTGGATTTGATGAGGCATTTCCGCTACCAGAGTTATCAGGCTGAGGTGTCGCTACATTATTAGTGCCACAAGACGCAAGACTTAATGTTATTGTCAAAAATAGACATAAAACAATTATTTTTTTCATAATACGTTTCTCCTTTTGTATGTTGTTAAGTAATAATTTTATTGTCTTAGGGCAACTGCTGGATCGACTTTTAGTAGCTTACTATTGTAAAAACCAGTGGTAAACCAAACTAGAAGCAAGGTGCTAATTACACTAAGGACAAATTGAATTGGTGTAATAATAATTTTTATAGGTAAGTTTCCAGAGATTGCCATAATAATAAGCAAAATCAAAGTAGTGGTTGAGGCCGAAAGTGTAGAGGTTAACATACTTTCCCAAAATAACAATTTTTTGATTTGTTTGCTTTTATAACCAAGAGCCATTAAAAGTCCAACCTCACGAGTACGCATACGAGCTATTCTAATTAGCAGCATGATACAAATAAAGAGAGATATTGCCAAGATAAATACAGATATAATGATGAATATAGTTTGAAGCTTTGTAAACGCATCTTCTAGACTTTCTGTCTGCTTTGAGGCGGTAATTACAGTAAACCCTTTTTTGGAAATTTTCTTTTCAATGTCCAAAACATCATGAAATTCCTTTACCTTGTAAGAAATAGATACAGGATTTCCTTTAGCCTCTATGGATTTATAAAGCTTTTTTTCGATAGCTGGGCTTAGGTAATAGTCATCAAAACTGCCGTTAAATATACCACTTATGGTTAACTCTTTATTAAAATTACCACATTTAAAAACAACTTTTTTGCCAATTAGGGTTCGAATATCTTTAGCAAATTGCTTTGCAAGACTTGGGGTAATAGCAACTTCTTCGTTTATAGGCATATTTCCGATGTTCATAGTTTCGGCAGATATTGCACCAAAAGTTTTTGGTGGCAAATGTATTGAGTTTTTACCAAAGGAAATGGTGCTAGCATCAACGCTATATTGATTGTAATACGACTTTATTTGTTCGGACTTATTAAGTATATGGACCAAAGATTTTTTGTTTGCCTCTTTATCCAAAGAAACTTGCCCCCAGGCAAATGCAGTATTTTTTTCTTCAAAACTTCGTATCTTGTCATCAATTATGTTTTGAGAAGAAAAAGACATTAATACAGAGCATACAGCGATTGTTATTGCAAGTGCAATTCCCAAAAAACATTTAATATTGACTTTAAAGTTTTGCAAAGCCAGTTTTGGCATATGAACTGATGGTGAATCTAAAGTTGTTTGATTTGATACAGCATCTAAATGCTTTCCTAGATTTTCTTTTAAGACTTTACATTTTCCATCTTCAATAGCAATGACCTCATCTGCAAAGTCACAAATTTTGGGATCGTGAGTTATTATGAATACAGGGATTTCCTCTGCTAGTTCAGAAAGAAGCCTCATTGTTTCGTTGGCGGTATTTCTATCCAGAGCACCAGTTGGTTCATCAGCTAAAATTATCTTTGGATTACCAATTAAGGCTCTAGCAATTGCCACACGTTGTTTTTGTCCACCGGAAAGGTTTTCGATTTTTTCATCTGCTTTCTCTTCTATGCCAAGGCGTTTTAGGAGAGACAATGCACGTAATTTGTTTTCTTCCTTATTGTCATTATTAAGTATTGCTGCAAGTAAAATGTTTTCTAGAACACTGTAACCAGATAGCAAGTTGTACTCTTGAAAAACGAATCCAATACAGTGATTTCTGTAATCAGAGATTTCTTCCAGAGATAGGGTGGCTAGGTTTTGTCCTTCTACAAAAATTTCTCCAGTATAATCCCTATCAAATCCAGCAAGGAGATTAAATAATGTACTTTTACCAACACCAGAAGCGCCCAAAAGGCATGTAATGCCACGACTACTGATTTGGTGGGAAAACTCGTTTAAAATAAGAGTTTTCCCGTATTGTTTTGAAAGGTTTTTAATTTCTATCATTAGCGTTCTCCAGTTTTTAAAGTGGTAATAGTGTTTACTCTTAGCGCTACTATACAGTTTTCTAAATAACATAAAGCAGATACTCCAAAGCTTAAGGCAATACCAAGCCACAAAGGTTCATGGAATATTAAGGTCAATGCAGAGCACAAAATACCACTTACAATGAAGATTCCAATATATTCTGCAGCGATTAACTTAAGCATATCTTTTTTTGCATAGCCGCTTAGCTTGTGAATTGCATACTCCTTTTTGCGCATGAAACTTGACACAAAGCAGACAGAAAGTGCAGCTAGTAGAGATAATATAGAAATAACAGTATATGAAATACCAGTTTGATTTGCTGTTTCTCCTCTGATTCCAACAATATCTCTAATTAATTCCACCTGTCCTAAAGGAACAATGCCATCTGCCATTAACTCTTCATAAATATCTAGATAATTTTGAGGGTTTGTTGGTCTAATGACAAATGGGAAACTTGGATCTTTCTTTTTTGCTTGCTTGTATACGTCTTTCATCAGTGCTTGAGATAAAAATAATGAATCTTCGTTTTCAAATTTCATAACTTCATCCTTATATTCACCTTCGCCAGCAATACCGTATGACGTGTCAGCAACACCAGAAACTATCGCATCAAATGAAACAGGCATTTCTACAGCCTTGCCACTATCCCAGTTGTATACAGAACCTATAAATGAAAGTTTCTTGCCAAGTATTTCTTTGTTTGTTTTGCCAAGTTTTTTTACTAATACCTGTGAAAGTACAATTTCATTTTTACTATTATCAGCGATTTTGCCTACCACCATTTTGTTGAATACTGGGGCTTGTCCTGTTGACTCTACAATGAAGTCTTTGCCACCTAATGTAAGAACCATATTATCAATGGGAGCATCCATTATAATTGCTTCAACACGACTATCGTCTTGGTATTTTTCCATAATTCCATCAATATTTTGTGTTACACTTTGGCTATCAGTTGATCCTTCCTCACCTGTTGCAGCAGCGCCCATAAATGAAGGAACAACATTTAAGTTTAAAACAGAGTTTCCTTGTTTCTTTAAAAGTTCATCAAAGGCTTCATCACTACTTGCTCCTAGCACTCCGCTAAAATTAATTGTGAGACATGATGCAGCGACGGTAAGGGCAATAATTATAGAAAGTATTTTGCCAAATTGTCGTTTGCCATTAACTTTTGCCATTTGTAAGGCAGAGGCCATAGATAAATTACGCTTAGGCAAAGAAGTGTGGCGTGTTTTTGCTGTGTTACTCGCCATACCACATTTGCAAAGAACACCTTTATCAAGTTCAAATACGGAACAATTGCCTTGTATAAGAGAGGTGTCGTGGGTAACGATTATTACAGTTCTATCTTTTGCAATTGTACGGAGTAATGCAATAATATCTTTTGAAGTTTTTTCATCTAGTGCAGCAGTAGGTTCATCGGCGATTAGCACTTTTGGATTTTTCATTAATTCCCTTGCAATTGCTACACGTTGCTTTTCTCCGCCTGATAGTGTTTTTACCTTTTGGTTTTCTAATTTTTGGATATTGAGCTGCTGCATTAGAATTTTTAGCTGTTTTTCACTTTGTTTATTTTTTAAATATGAAGGAAGTAGTATGTTTTCTCTAACGGAAAGTTCTTCAATTAGATGGAAACCTTGGGCAATAAATCCAAACTCTGTTGCATAAATCTGAGCTTTTTCAGATTCTGTAAGTGTCTTGAGGTTTTTTCCTTGATAAGATGCCTCGCCATGATAATTAACGTCCATTGCAGACAAAATACGAAGTAATGTAGTTTTGCCGCTGCCAGAAGCACCAATGATGTAGTTCATGCCTCCCAAAATGGATAAGGAAACATCTGATAATGCAACCTCCTTATCAAAAGTTTTTGTAATATTTTTTAATGTAAACATTTATTGCTCCTTTTCTGTGTTTTTACTTAGCTTTTCAAGTTCGTTATTCATTGTAACTTTCCAGTGATTTTTAGGTAGAGCGCCAACATAAGGTTCGCTTACAACATTACCGTTTTTATCAACAAAGAAACTTTCTGGGTAAGCTTGAATTCCTTTTAATCTACCTTTTAAAAGTACACTGTCAGGAATCAAGTTAGGATAGGATACACCAGCTTTATTGATGATCTCTTTTGCCTTTTTTAAATTTGAATCTTTCAGTTGATCCGTATTTCCAATGTCCATACAAACGCTTATAATGTTAAAACTCTTGCCATTATCTTGGAATTCTTTTCGTAACTCGTTTAGTATTGGCATTTCCTCAATGCAATATCCACAAGTAGTAGTCCAAAGGTTGACCATAGTTAAATCGTAGTCAGCGAAGATATCTTTAGTTATAGTATTTCCATCAAAGTCTTTTGCGGAAAAATCCCCCAAAGGAGTTTTTTTGAACTTCTTAGTTGAAGTTTCTTCTTTTGGAGGTGGGCTAACATTACCATCATTATTGCCAGGTGAATCATTGCCACAGGCAGCTAAACTTAGCACCATTATTAGAACTAAAATTAATGTAGTTGTTTTTTTCATTGTAAATTTCTCCTTTTTCATAATGTTTTATAAATCTAAAAGAATAATAACAAAGTAGTTGTTAAATCTGTGTTAAGGTCGCAAAATTTTAGAGATATTTTTCTTAACAAAGATTTAACTACACTATGGTATAATAAAAATGGAGGTGAGAAAAAATGAGGATTTTAGTAGTAGAAGATGAGCCACTGTTGAGAGAAGCAATTGTGGAGGGGCTTTTAATATATGGATATGCAGTAGACTCTTGCGGCGATGGTGAGGCAGCTTATGAGCAGCTTTTTGTTGAAAATTATGATTTAGTTGTTCTGGATATAAATTTACCAAAGATGGATGGATTAACTGTTTTAGAAAAAATTAGAGATGAGAAACCAGAATTAAAGATACTCATTCTAAGTGCGAGGAGTACCGTTTTAGATAAGGTAAATGGACTTGATTTAGGTGCCAATGACTACTTAGCAAAGCCTTTTGATTTTGCAGAACTTACTGCACGTATCAGAAACTTGCTTAAAAGACAATTTGTACAAAAAAGCAATTTGTTGTCTTGTGGAAATATGACAATGGATTTAGCAAAGAGAATTGTTATGTGTCATCAAATGGAAATTATTCTCACAAAAAAGGAATTTGGATTATTAGAATATTTTATGATGAATATGGACAGGGTTATAAGCCAAGAAGAATTAATTGAACACGTTTGGGATCAAAACGTAGATAGTTTTAGCAGTGCAATACGTGTTCATATTGCAACACTAAGAAAGAAGATAAAAGAAACTTTAGGATATGATCCTATTGAAACAAAGATAAAAGAAGGTTATATATTGCATAGTAAAGGGGGAGTGGCAAATGTTTAATAAAATCTCTATTAGAGTTAGGATTACATTAATATCAGTTGCTCTTTTGATTGTTTGCTGCTTTGGCCTTACACTGCTATTAAATAATTCAGCAGGCAAGATTGTTAATACCATTGTCGCAGCCTCTGAACTTACAGATGCAAAACCACTAGATAATGAGAACAATGTTCATACTGCACCAACAGAAGAAGGAACTCTAATTGGGCCACCTGTTGCAGCAACTGCAAAGGAAAGTTTTAGAATGGATAGTCTTATTTATATGTTGCTAATGGTCGTATGTGGTGGAGCCTTGACATATTATGTTTTGGGGCGAGCTTTAAAACCACTAAAAAACTTAAATGAACAGGTTAAAAGCGTACATGCAAACAACTTATCGGAATCTATTATGGTACCAACAACAAAGGATGAGATTGCAGATCTTACGGAATCATTTAATGATATGATGAACAAGATTAATCATGCTTTTTGTTTGCAGCAAGAATTTTCAGCTAGTGCAGCTCACGAGTTAAAGACACCGTTAGCCGTTTTACAAGCAAAAATTGATGTGTTTAGATTACAAAAATCACATGGCAATGCAGAGTATGAAGCATTAATCTCTGTATTTGAGAAACAGATTTATAGGCTCAGAGGGTTAGTTGCTAACTTGCTATCAATGACTCAGAGTGAATATGAAGAGGAAAAAAGTTCAATTTGTATAAAAGAAATTTTTGCAGATATTTTTGAAGAGCTTGGAACAGTGGCGAATGAAAAAAATGTCAAATTGTCTATGGAATCTGATGAAAGCATAATTAAAGGTAATTTGGATTCGATTTATAGGGCTCTTTATAATCTTGTGGAAAACGCAATTAAATACAATATAAATGGGGGTAGCGTTGAAGTAAAAGTTCAAAAGGAGCAAAGTGGTAAGGTTTCTGTTATAGTAGCGGATACTGGAATTGGAATACCAGAAGCTGAAAAAAACCAGGTGTTTGAACCTTTTTTTCGTGTCGACAAATCACGAAGTCGTGAACTTGGTGGAAGTGGGCTAGGTTTAACTATTGTGAAACGTATAATCGACAACCATGGAGGTAAGATTGAGATAAATAATAACCAACCAAATGGCACTGTGTTTAATATTATTTTTTAAAAGAAACTTCTAAAAATGTTATAATAATTACATAAGCTACTCAATTTGTGATAAAATATAGAAAGTGACCTTTGTTGTGATGTGAAATATCATATGTCTATTTGTAAGTATGAACGAGAAGGACAATAGACGGGCGCATAGATGTTTTGTATAATGGTAAGGTTGCTAGAATGAAAGGGGTAGGATAGTGAACATAGAACAATTAAAAAATGACTATAACATAAGGTTAAATGAACAACAGGAACAAGCAGTCAAAACTGTAGATGGACCTGTTCTTTTACTTGCAGTTCCAGGAAGTGGCAAGACAACAGTAATTATAAATAGAATTGCATATATGATTTTGTGCTTAGGAATAGATGAAGATAAAATATTATCACTAACGTTTAGTAAAGCGTCAGCAAGAGATATGAGCTCGAGATTTAAAGAAACTTTTGGAGAAGAGCTAGGTGGCAAGGTTTCATTTAGAACAATTCACAGTTTTTGTTTAGAAGTAGTTAATTACTACAAACACTTAAATCAAGGCAGAGGATTTGAAATAATCACTCATGGCGAAAAAATAATTAATGATATATATATAGAAATATTGAAATATTATCCAAGTCCGGGGGAAATTAAAGACATAGCTACAGGGATATCATATTGCAAAAATATGATGATGCCGAGAACACAAATAATGGAACACAAAATACCATCTTTGCGAAAACCAGAGGCTTTCATTAAAATCTACGAAAGATACCAAGAGTATAAAAAAGAAAACAAGTTTATGGACTATGACGATATGTTGATTTACACATACAACATACTTAGAAAAATACCGAAGGTTTCAGAGCACTTCAAAAATAAGTATGACTATGTAAATGTAGACGAAGCGCAAGACACATCAAAAGTTCAGCACAAACTAATAGATTTATTATGTGAAGACAAAAATAACATCTTTATGGTAGGAGATGAAGACCAAAGCATTTATGGATTTAGAGCAGCATATCCGGAGATGCTTTTAAATTTCCATAAAAGGTATGAAGGAGCAAAGGTTCTAAAGATTGAAACAAACTATAGAAGTACAGATGAGATAATAAGTTGTGCTCAAAAGCTAATTGAAAACAACGAAAACCGAATCAAAAAAACAATGGAAGGTGTTGCAGAACTTGGAGTTAAACCGAGTTTCACAAAGACACTTAGCTATGAAACATACTTTACAAGTTATTTTAACAACAAACAAAATCAAAACGAGACAGATGCCATAATTTATAGGAACAGTGAATCTGCAGTTATTATTGCTGATGCACTTGATAGAAATAATATGGATTTTAATATCTATGGTAGAGGTGACGCATTCTTTGATTCATTTGTGCTTAAAGATATTTTGGATATTCTGACATTCCTATATAATCCACAAGACAAAGAAACATTTAAGGAAATATATTATAAGCTTAAATTGTTTATGAACAAGCAGGATATGATTAGATTTGTAACAGAAGAACACAAAGACGGAGACAATATCTTTGATGGACTTGCAGAGTTTTATAAAAATGATGTAAAGAAAACAAGAAATTTGAAGCTTTATATGATTAGAGTTAATGCTGTAATGGAGGGAACTCTTGAAGAAGTTATAATGGGAGTAATGAACAAGCTTGGCTACAAGGATTTCCTGAAACGTAGAGCAAATTCAGACTTAGCACTTATGAATAGTTTTGTGACAAAAGCTATGGTACTTGCATCTTTGGCAAAGGCGTGCAAAGATTTAGACGAATTAAAGTACAGGCTAGAGGAACTAGCAGGCTTCTTTGGAGGAAATAAAAATAGCAAAAAAACAAACCTAGTATTAACAACCATGCATTCAAGCAAAGGTCTTGAATTTGATAATGTATTTGTAATTGACATGATGGATAGAATAATGCCAGGGGCAGAACTTCAAAAAGAAAACAAGCAAATGAAGCTTGGCACTTCAAGAATAAAAAAGGAAGAAAAAGAAGAAATTACAAAATTAATCGAAGAAGAAAGACGATTGTTTTATGTAGCTATTACACGAGGCAAAAAGAGTGTAAAGGTTGTAAACTGTCCGATGGCAGCAGATTCAAATTCAATGTTCCTAGAAGAAGTTGGACTAGTCAAAAAACAAAGCAACAAAGGTATAAGGCATAGAGGTTCATATAGTAAACTTGGGGAGGAAAAGGGTGCTAATGAAACAGGTAATAGTGGTACTTTAACAAAGCTTACTCCAGAGCCAGTTCAAGTTACTGAGTCAGCATATGCAAAGAAACGAAGATTAGCAGCTGAATCAGGCAATTTAGAGGAAATAATTAAACATGTTGCAATAGGTGATACAATTGTGCACAGTGAAAAGGGCAATTGTGTCGTTGCACGTAAAATAGGTGATGTATATAGATGCAGAACTGCAAGTGGGACTACAGTGGAAATCACTAAAGAAGAAATAGAAAGAGTTATTTTTAAGTAATTTAATACAGATAATTTGTGCTATAATTATATCAAATAGTTTTGAATATTTAAGGAGTAAATATGAAGACGGCGATTTTTTTGGGTGCTGGAGCATCAAAGGCAGATGGAGCACCGTTACAAAGTGAAATATTATTTGAGTATTTTAATAGTGAGAAATTCAAGAACAGCAAAGAAAATATGGATTTACAAATTGGAGAATTTTTTAAATCTATGTTTGATATTGATGTTTGGAATGTTAAGGGTAATACTTACTTCCCCAAATTTGAAGAGGCTTTAGGTATGCTGGATTTGGCAAAAGAACGAGGCGAATCTTTTCTGAATTTTGGCGATGTTAATAATTTAATATATAACGAAAAAATTGATAGACTTAGAATTTACTTTGTGTTTTTACTTGCAATTACAATTGGTGATAAAGTTAAGGCAGACAACTATCACAAGAAATTGTTGGAAAATTTAAAGGCAAATGATATTTTGAAGGATATAACATTTGTAAGTACCAATTACGATTTACTAATTGATGATGCGATTAGGGAAGTAGTTAGCGAATACAAGATTAATTACGGAATAGAACAACTTGCAGGAGAAGAACTGTCTTGCGATGTTAAGTCAAAAATAGATTTACTTAAGATACATGGTTCATTAAACTGGCTTTATTGTCCTGCTTGTAATAAGCTTTATAGAAAAGAAATTTCAATTACAGAAATTAACAAAGAGCTAGGTGGAGAGTACCTAAGATGTGATAATTGCAAGTGCAGCCGAATACCAATTATGGTACCGCCATCGTACTACAAGGATATGACTAATATATACTTAAGTACAATATGGCATTTGGCAGAACAAAAATTACTTGAAGTGGACCATTTGATATTTTGTGGCTATTCCTTTCCAAATGCTGACATGCACATCAAATATCTACTAAAGAGAGCACAAGTTAATAGAAAATCAAGTAAATTAAAAATCACAGTGATAAATGACTTTGACAATAAAGAGGAGTCCAAAAGGCTGATGGAAGCCAATAGATACAAAAGATTTTTTGGGGAAGATGTGAATTTTGAAATGATATCCTTTGAGGAATTTGCACTAGATCCAATGAAAATAATTAAAAATACTTGATAAACAAAATATAAGCAGCTAGAGTAAATACAATAATTACCTGGCTGTTTTTTGTATAAAATATAATGGACAACAAAGTACAAAAGGTCTATAATAGCAAGTGAAAAGAAATATGTATAGAG
Source organism: Anaerovoracaceae bacterium (assembly GCA_036637375.1). GTDB lineage: Bacteria > Bacillota > Clostridia > Peptostreptococcales > Anaerovoracaceae > JAVWMQ01. The sequence goes on along the minus strand of JAVWMQ010000023.1, from coordinate 7,743 downwards.
CAATATATGTCCCCATGGTCAAGTGGTCAAGACGCCACCCTCTCACGGTGGAATCAGGGGTTCGACTCCCCTTGGGGATACCAAGTTAAATAGAAGCATTAAGCTTCTATTTTTTGTTAGCACATTTACCATATTTTGCTGTATATATTTTAAGATGAAACTAAATGTTGTTGTGATATTTGTGTTGCTGGAGTATAATAATTACATAGGAAAGTCAAACAAATTTGAGTTTGATATGTATAGTTAAGGAGGAAGTTATGAAAAACACAAAGAGATTTAAAAAAATAGCTGCACTGATTTTAATTGTAGCTATGATGATGACAGTTATGTCTTGCGGCAAAATTCAAAAAGATCACGATGAGGCTTTAATGAATTTGCAAAAGGCAAGTAACTTAGCTGTTGAAAATGGAAGTATTAAGGTTAAGGCTAATGGCGAAGAAGCCATGGGATTTGATTTTGATATGATACTAAAAGGCCTGGATAAGGTTACAGATACTGATATCAAACCTCTAGAAGGTAAGCTGTTAATTGACATGGACGAAAGCGACCTCAATATGACAATATATTTCAAAGATGGTTATAGCTACTATGATATGGATGGAGAAAAGATTAAGCAACCTCTTATGGATAGAAATAGTATTATTCAAGGGCTAGAAGGAGTTCAAGGTCTTGACCAAATTAGTAGCAACACTATACTTGATTTGAGCAAAATTGCCAAAAACGTTAAATTCAATGATGGCAAATTTAGTGCAAAAGTTGATCTAAAAGATTATATCCGTTTGACAATGAAAGGTCTAAGCGGCAAAGAACTGAAAGAAGCCAAAAAGGCACTAGCAAAAACTAAAGGTAACATTAACTTAGCAGCAACAATCAAAGATGCTAACTTTACAAGCTACAAGATTACAGTAAACGCAGTTTACAAAGAAAAGAAACATTCAGAAAAAGTAAGCGTAGTAGTGAATATGCCTATAATTAAGGTAAATGAAAATGTAGGGGATATTGTTTATCCAGATTTCACAAAATATATAGAACCAAAGAAATAACATAATGACAAAGAGGAGCAGGCGAGGAATTTATGGAAAATAAAATACAGAAAAAGAATGTAGTTTTTGCAGATATTGGGTTGTTATTTGTAGCAATCTTTTGGGGTGGCGGATTTGTCGCTGGTAAGTTTGCATTAACAGATATGGGGCCTGTAACCTTAATGGCATATAGATATGGATTAGCGACGGTAGCAATGCTACCGTTTTGCTTTAAGCAATTAAAGCTGATTGACAAAAAGATGCTAGTATCAGGGGGCATAATAGGAACAATAATGTTCATAGGAAACTCACTCCAAACAATAGGACTTCAGTATACAACTGCAGGCAAACAAACATTTATAATATCGCTTTATACGGTTTTTGTCCCAGTAATTACGTGGATATTTCTAAAAGCACGACCAGGCAAAAATATTATATTTGCAGCGGTTTTGGCATTAATAGGTATTAGCATGTTAACATTAACTGATGATTTAACAATTGGCTTTGGAGACTGGTTAACACTGATTTTTGCTATAGGATTTAGTACACAAATTGTATTAATAAGCTTATTTATGAAGGATATGGATCCTATGGCATTTACATTTGTTCAAATTGCAGTAGCCGGAGCATGGTCAATTTTGGCTGGAATATTTTTTGGAAGTCATGAAAGTATATTTGAAATGGGAAACGATGGAATGCTTGGGCTAATGTACTTAGTATTCTTTAATACTACTTTTGCATTTATATTACAAAACAGATGTCAAAAGATTGCACCACCAAACCACGTTGCAATATTAATTTCGCTTGAAGTGGTGTTTGGAACTATTTTTGCAGTAACAATAGGTGGAGAAATATTCACCCAAAGAATGATAATTGGGTGCATAATTATGTTTATCGCCATTGGAGTATCTAAACTACCAACAAAGAAAGATAAAGGTAACAGTATTTAAGCTTTTACAGTTGCGAATTTAACTTGGATTTGTTACAATAAAGTATTAAAAGAAAAGGAGAATAACATGATTTACCAAAGCACACGAGGAAGTAAAATTAATAAGATTGCGCCACAAGCGATTATTCAAGGAATTGCAGAAGACAAGGGACTATATGTTCCGTTGGAAATTCCAAAATTACCTTTTGAGATTAGTGAAATGACATCCAAATCTTATAGAGAAATTGCTTTTAAAGTAATGAAAAGTTTTTTCCCTGACTATACTGACGAAGAAATGCAAAAATGCATTGATGGTGCATACGACTCAAAGTTTGAAGCTAAAGATATAGTTGAAATAGTTAGAGTTTCTGATGCAAATATTCTTGAGCTATATCATGGCAAGACAGCAGCCTTCAAAGATATGGCACTATCTATTTTGCCATACTTACTAACAACAGCAATGCAGAAGCAAAAGGAAGACAAAAAGATTTGTATTTTGACTGCAACATCAGGAGATACAGGCAAAGCGGCTTTAGAAGGTTTTGCAGATGTGCCAGGCACAGAAATAATAGTATTTTATCCTAACCAGGGAGTAAGTGAAGTTCAAGAGAGACAGATGGTTAGCCAGGAAGGCAAAAACGTTCATGTTTACGCAATTAATGGTAATTTTGACGATGCTCAAACAGGAGTCAAAAAGATATTTAATGATGATGAAATGGCAAAGACACTAGAGCAACAAGGCATCAAACTTTCTTCTGCCAACTCAATTAACATAGGTCGACTTGTTCCACAGGTAGCATATTACGTTTATGGATATGTTAAGCTTGTTCAAGAAGGCAGAATTAAGGCTGGGGACAAGATAAATGTAGTTGTTCCAACAGGAAACTTTGGAAATATTTTGGCAGCATATTATGCGGCTCAAATGGGAATCCCTGTTAATAAATTTATTTGTGCATCAAATGAAAATAAGGTTTTGACAGATTTTATCAATAGTGGAGTATATGACATTAATAGACCATTCCATTTAACTAATTCACCATCAATGGATATTCTGATTTCAAGCAACCTAGAGAGATTGTTATTCCACTTGTCAGGAAACAATGGGGCAGAAATCAAGGAATTAATGACTAAGCTGGAAAATGATAAGGTTTATGAAGTTAGTGACAAAATCAAAGATGGTCTAAAAGTATTTTATGGTGGATACGCAGATGTTGATAGCACTAACCAAGTAATAGGAGAAGTTTACGAAAAAGAAAACTACTTGCTTGATACTCACACTGCTGTAGCATACAAGGTTTACGAAAATTATGTAAAAGAAACAGGCGACAAAACTGAAACCTTAATAGCATCAACAGCTAGCCCATATAAATTTGCAGATAGTGTTGCAAAATCTATAGGACTATCAGAGGAACCAAATGGATTTGAATATGTAAAGGCAATAAATGCTGCAACTAACATAGTAATTCCAATGGGGCTAAAAGATTTAGATAAAAAAGAAATAAGACATACAGGAGTTCTTGAAGTTGATGAAATGCCAAAGTCAGTGATAGATTCATTAAAGTAGTGTAAAACTTCAGTTAAGTTTCAATTAAAAGCCCCACACTAGTGGGGTTTTGTTGTATAATGGGATTGTATGTAAGAAGGATTAAGAGTAAAATCATATAGGAGGTAGTTTATATGAAACAACAAGTAACAATGCCAGCACAAAAAACAATTGCGTTAGTGGCACACGACAACCAAAAGAAAACATTGGTAAATTGGTGTGAAAGAAATAAGGAAATTTTGAAAGGACACTTCTTGTGTGGAACAGGCACATCAGCAAGATTAGTAGCAGAAGCCACAGGGCTTCCAGTCAAAAGCTTCAAGAGTGGCCCTCTTGGTGGCGATCAACAGCTAGGAGCAAAGATTGTAGATGGTGAAATAGATATGCTAATATTCTTTTCAGATCCACTAGAAGCACAACCTCACGATCCAGACATTAAGGCTTTATTGAGAATTTCAACACTTTATGATATACCTATTGCAAATAACAAGGCAACAGCAGACTTTATTTTGACATCGAAGTTTATGAATAACAAGTACGTTCATGAATTACTAGATTATGTTCAAGTAGCAGTTGATAGAGCAGAAGCAATGTATGAAGGCAAAAAATAATTATTAATACATCAACTAAACTCGTCACTGATTGCTATATATTGTGACGAGTTTTTTGCATCAAAACTCAAAGAAGGAGGTGTAGGTTATGAAAAAAACTACAGTAGCTATTGGCCTAATACTAATTACAGCTTTGTGCCTTAGCGCATGCACAAAGAAATCAGAACCACTTGTTTTGCCAGAGGCGAAGGACGTTAAATCTATAGAAATCGCCAGAGGTATAGAGGATTTAATTTGCAAAGATCAAGAAAAAATCGATGAATTTATACAAAAGGCAACTAAAGCAAAACCTACAGATTTAAAACTACACAGTGATGTTAGGAGCATCGAAGGGTGTCAGCGTGTAGATTTAGTGACAGGTGATGATATGATTTCCATTTATGTTTATGAAAAAGATTCAAAGTGGTACATAGAGAGAGAATCACAAGGGATTTATGAGACAGATGAAACTTTGTTAAAAATTTTGAAATGAGAAACCTGAAAGAAAAAGCATAGTTCTAAATTGTAATATTATATAATATTATTTTTTGTGATATAATAAAAAAACAAGATAGCAGAAACCTTCAAAGGAGAAGAATATGGTAACAGAATTATTAAAAAACATTTATAGAATAGAAGTGCCTCTACCACAAAACCCTATGAAATTGTTAAACGCATATTTAATTAAGGGTAATGAAAGGAACCTTCTTGTAGATACTGGATTTAACCGACAGGAATGTAAAGATGCGCTTATGGGAGGGCTAATTGAACTTGGCGTGGATTTTAGCAAAACCGACATATTTTTGACTCATTTGCATGCAGATCATAGTGGACTTGTTGCAACAATCAAAACAGATGAAAACACAGTTTATTGTAGTAGACAAGATGGCATAATAATGAAATCAGTTTATGATGATGAATACTGGGAAACTATGTTTGAAGAATTTCGAAGAACAGGACTTAGAATATCAAAAGAGCTAGCAATAGAAACTCACCCAGGAGTGATTTGGAAACCAGAAAAAGGGGCAGATGGTAAGGAAATACCTATGAAATATCTTGCAGATGGAGACAAAATTGTTGTAGGCGATTACGAGTTTACCTGCATACATACGCCAGGGCATACACCAGGACATTTATGCCTATTTGAAGAGAAGCAAAAGATTCTATTTGCAGGCGACTTAATATTGGGAGATATTACTCCAAACCTATGTCCGGAGCGATTTGGAATATCATCACTAACAAATTATCTTGCAAGCCTTAGCAGAGTGGAAAAAATGGAAATTGATCATATCTTTGTAGGTCACAGAAGTATGCTGACGGATTTGAAAGGTAGAATTGAAAGTCTAAAGGCTCATCACAAGGCGAGGTGTGAGGAAACATTAAAAGTTCTTGAGCAAGGGCCACTTGATGCATGGGAAGTTGCAGCACAAATGTCATGGCAAATTGATGCAAAGGATTGGGAATCATTTCCCCCTTCACAAAAATGGTTTGCGACAGGAGAAGCTTATGAGCATTTAATTTATTTATACGAGCAAGCCTTGGTAATCAGGAGATATAGACCTGATGGAGTGGAAGTATTTGGACTTAGTTAGTTAAAGCAAATTAAACAAGATGCTAAAGAGAGTAAATGACCATAAAAATACCAGTACCGAGAGGATATTTAGTATGTATCCTCTTTTTTATTGTAACGGATTAGACCGAAAGGTTTTTTTATTAAAAAACCGTTAAAAATACGTTTATTTGACCGATCGTTCGTGGGGGATTATATTATTTTCGAGTCATAGTGTGAAAAAATATTACGAGTAGTTAACCTACAAATTGAAATAACATTGATAATTAGGTTAATGTATGATATATTAAATAGTGAGGTGATAAGAAATGGCAGTTATTATTATAAATGAATACCAAGAACTTCTACTAAAGAAAAAACAAATAGAGGAAATACTTCCATCCCTTCCTGACGGGTATATTTCTATGAAAACCATTAAAGAAAAACAATATTACTATCTACAAAAAAGAGTGGGTGGAAAAATAGTAAGCAAGTATCTAAAAGAAAATGAAGTTGATATTATAAAAGAACGAGTGGAACGCCGCAAGAAATATAAGGCGGAACTTCCTAATGTTGAAGTACGCTTAAAAGAATTGGAACAGGCAGCTAAACTAATTGATAAAAGTATTGCTAGACAACTTACCATGCTTAAATTATCTTGTTGCATGGATTCCCTAAGTGATGCGCAAAAAGAACGTAGTATATCCTTTGCAAACGCACTAAATGCCATTGAAGGTGTATGTGCTAGCAAAACTACAAAGCAGAATATTGACAAGTGGAAAAATGGAGATGAATCCTTTATTTCTATATTTCAATCCACATTAAATATGTATGGCTTTAAGACGGAGGTGTAAGATGAGTGATCCTTATTTATATGATGATGTAGATATATTAAAAAATCTTGCTGACATCAAAGACGGTGATTTATTAAGTAGAGCCGAGGCAGATATAACGAACTTAGCTATGGTTGCCGTCTATAACCAATCTTATAAAATTTTTGATACAAAAACATTGCAAGATATTCATTTAAATATTTTTGGACAAATATACGGTTGGGCGGGTGAGTTCCGTACAATTCAAATTGCTAAATATGAAGATGTACTGGGTGGCGATACGGTTAGATATACTTTTCCTAAACAAATCAAAAAAGAGCTTGATGCTGTAATGAAGGAAGTAAAGAAACTGAAAAGATCCGAAAGTAATGATAAGGATATAGTATTTCGCTTAGAGAGAATTATAGCAATAATTTGGCAGATACATCCATTTATAGAGGGCAACACTAGAACTTGTGTTGTGTTTGCCATACTACTTGCGAAACACCTTGGTTTTGAAGTCAATAATGAGCTCTTTAAAATTCATTCGGCTTATACGAGGAATGCTTTGGTATGGGCATCTCAAGGGATATACTCAAAACATGAATATCTTGAGCAAATTTTTATTGATGCAATATTAGGAGATAGCCTTAATGAAGATGATGTTTCTGCTACTGTAGCTGGAAAATATGAAAGCATTGGTAAATATAATGTTAAAGATTATGTGGAACGTCAACATGAGTATGTGAAAGAGAAGTAAATATTTTAAAGATGTGGGTAATTAATAAAACAAATTATTAAATGCTGAAGAATTGACCGAACTAAAATGGTCGATTGATGATTACATCAAATATGGCAAAGAAAATGCAATCAACCGAAAGTGGATGAAGGAACTTGAAAACGCGTCGTAAGGTAAACATATAATTGGACATAATAATTATGAGGGGAAAAGTTATCTTTCCATAAGTTATAGCGAGACAAACGGGGTACATATTGTTCCACGAAAGGAGAAGTAAAGTGTTAAAAGGAAGAGAACTTGAAAAATTTAGAAAGATGAAAGCATGTATTGGAAAAACTGTTAAGTTAACATTTTGTGACGAAGAAATATTTGAAGGCTTATGCACTAACTTTTATCAGAAAGAAAGCGACGACAAGGACCATATGCTAGAATTTGATAGATTAATTATATATGCTTACGAAATTAAGAAAATAGAAATATTATCAGGAGATTAACCATGGATAATTTCAAGATAATATACAAAATCCTAAAAGCACTAGAAGTTGCGCTTGACTATGAAG
>JAVWMQ010000022.1:0-31656 GCA_036637375.1 Anaerovoracaceae bacterium | reverse complement strand
TATGAACCATTGCAAAGACTTATTTTACGTTGACCAAAAGCTGAGAGACGTGTATAATAGTAAGGTAGGTTATGCGAGAGCAGAAATGAAAAAAAGGAGTTTTTGATGAACGAGAAACTTAATGTGACTATGCTAACTGACTTTTATGAAATAACAATGGCAAATGGTTATTTCAAAGCAGGCATGTCCGATGACATTGCGTATTTTGATATGTTTTTTAGAAACATACCAGATGGCGGTGGTTTCGTAATTATGGCAGGGCTTGAACAAATGATTGAATATCTACAAAGCCTTAAATTTGAAGATGAAGATATAGAATATCTAAGAAGTAAGAACTCATTTGATGAAAAGTTTTTAGACTATCTAAAAGATTTTAAATTCTCATGCGACGTTTGGGCAATTCCAGAAGGAACGCCAGTATTCCCAGGAGAACCACTTGTTACAGTTAGAGGTCCTGTAATGCAGGCTCAATTTGTAGAAACTATGATTCTACTGCTTATAAATCACCAAAGCTTAATTGCCACTAAAGCCAACAGAATTGTTAGGGCTGCCAAGGGTAGACCAGTAATGGAGTTTGGTACTAGGAGAGCACAAGGAACAGCAGCAGCAGTTTTAGGTGCTAGAGCGGCATATATTGGAGGTTGTGCTGGTACAGCTTGTGCAATAGCTGATAGAGATTTTGGTATTCCAGCATTAGGAACAATGGCTCATAGCTGGGTTCAGATGTACGATGATGAATATATAGCATTTAAGAAGTATGCAGAAATTTATCCAGATAATTGCGTATTGTTAGTTGATACTTACAATGTGCTTAAATCGGGTGTTCCAGCTGCAATTAAAGTATTTAAAGAAATGAAACCAGCAAAAATGGGGATTAGAATAGACAGTGGTGATGTTACATACTTGACTAAACAGGCACGAAAAATGCTTGATGATGCAGGACTTCACGAATGTACTATTGTTGTTTCAAACTCATTAGATGAAAATATTATTCAAGACATTTTGCTTGAAGGAGCATGTGTTGATTCCTTTGGAGTTGGTGAAAGATTAATTACAGCTAAATCAGAACCTGTATTTGGAGGAGTGTACAAACTATCCGCATTAGAGAAGGATGGCAAAATGATTCCAAAGATGAAGGTTAGCGAAAACGTTGAAAAAATAACGAATCCAGGCTTCAAAACGTTATATAGATTGTTTGACAAAGATACAAACAAGGCTATTGCTGATGTAATAACTCTTGATGATGAGGAAGCACCACAGGGAGAAGATTATGAAATCTTTGACCCACAGGTGGTTTGGAAACGTAAAAAGTTAAGTAATTTTTACTCAAAGAACCTTAGAGTACAGATTTTTAATAAAGGCGAACTAGTTTATGATAGACCATCTATTGATGAAATTAAAAGCTATTGTGCAAATCAAGTTGAAGCAATATGGGACGAAATGAAGAGATTTGAAAATCCTCAGACATATTATGTTGATTTATCTCATAAGCTCTGGTCTTTGAAACAAGATTTAATTAATGAATATAATAAATAGAATTAAAAGGGTACTTCGAGAGAAGTACCTTTACTTCGAGGTGAAATATGAAAAAGATAGATATAATTATAGACACAGATCCTGGTATTGATGATTTTTTTGCAATATTACTTGGGATTTCAAATCCTAAACTTAATGTAATTGGAATAACGACAACTTTTGGAAACAGGCAGCTTGATAGAACAAATAGAAATGCGTTGTTGTTTTTGGAATTGATAAATAGGCAAGATATACCTGTAGCAAAAGGTAGCCAGGTGCCACTCAAAAAAGAACCACATTGTTATATGGATGAGGGTGAATATTTAGTACATGGCGCAGAGGGCGTTGGGAATGCAGAATTATTTGATTTTGCTAATAAGAACGTAGATCTGGAAGCAGTAGATTTTATCGCTGAGACGATTTTGAAAAATGATGGAAATATCACATTAGTTCCTATTGGGCCTTTAACTAATATTGCAAGGTTTTTGCAAAAATATCCAGAACTTCATTCTAGGATTGATATGATTTCCCTAATGGGTGGAAGTTTAAACAGTGGTAATATTACCAGTGATGCGGAGTTTAATATTTATCTTGACCCAGAGGCAGCAAAAATTGTATTTGATAGTGGAATTAAAATTGTAATGTCATCATTAGAGGGCACGAGGGAAGGTTACATTAATCGAGATGAGTGGGAACCTTTACTTTTGGGACAAAATAAAGTGAAGATGTGGTTAAGGGATACCCTTGACTGCTACAGCAAAATATATGAAAAAAAGAATATGGGGATCGTTCTTCATGACAGCTTGGCGGTTTCATATTTAATTGATAATGAAATAGGGGAAAAAGTAAAAGGAAGTATAAATGTTATTACCGATGAAAAAAGCTATGGCAAAACAGTTTTTACACCTAAGGCAGATGGTAATGTAGAAGTAATTACAAAGGTGAATCGAGAAAAGTTTTTAGAATTATTTATAGAGTCAATAAAAATGCAATAATAAAAAAACCGTTGATAATTCAACGGTTTTTGCTTGTGGTGGAGATGGCGAGAGTCGAACTCGCGTCCAAAAACATTTTCACAAGAATTTCTCCGAGTGCAGCCTTTAATCAATTATTTCGCTTCATTTAAACCCTAAAGGCAAGCTTTAAAATCGGCTATCCTGTAAGTCCCTTACGTTACCAGGAGCTCACGCAAGGTTGTCCCGTATATTTGCGCCAGGATCAAAGCCTACGGGGAAACTAAGTCTGACGACGCTACCGCTTATTGCGGCGCAGAACTATGCTGCTAATGCGTAATTATTATTATTTTTAGCGTTTATATTTAACGTGCCCTTTTTAACGTAGTCTGAGCAAACTACGACTCGCTTATCCTGCTTCCACATCCCTGTCGAAACCATTACATCCCCAAATATCATATATAATAATACCATAAATCTAAGTAAAGTACACAAGAAAATAGTATTATTACATATTTTATAGTTAACGTTTCATTGCTTTTTGCATTCGTCTTTCGCTATCACGCTTAGCAATGTCTTGGCGTTTGTCATAAAGCTTCTTACCCTTGCAAACTCCAAGCAATATCTTTGCATAGCCCTCAGCATTAATATAAAGCTGAATAGGTATTAAGGTTAAACCTTTAATGGTTGTAGCTCCAATTAATTTGCTTATTTCTTTTTTGTGCAAAAGCAATTTTCTAGGCCTTAATGGATCAACATTAAAAATGTTCCCATGGTCATAAGGGCTTATATTCATTCCATAAACAAATACTTCACCGTCCTCAACCTTGGCATAACTTTCCTTAATGTTTGCCTTACCTTGCCTAATTGATTTTATTTCAGTGCCAGTAAGAACAATACCTGTTTCGTATGTTTCCTCTACAAAATAGTCATGTCTGGCTTTTTTGTTATTTGATATTAATTTCTTTTCTTTCATATTTAATACCCACCTTAATTAGATTACAGTAGTCCAATCTTGTTAAAAGGGAACAACCTTATAAATGCTTTGCCTGTAACCTTGTCAATTGGCACAGGTCCAAAATATCTACTATCTGAGCTATTTAATCTATTATCACCCATCACAAATATTTCACCCTTTTTAATTTTTGTTTCTGGTATTTCTCCAGATGTAACACCATCTTTTATGTATGGTTCCTTTAGCTCCTTGTGATTTCTATAAACTTTATCATTTTTAACCTCAATGATATCCCCAGGAATCCCAATTACTCTCTTGATATACAATTCTTTTTCAATACCTTCTTCATGAGGAAAAACAACAATATCCTTGTGTTTTGGTTCGCCAAATTTATATGCCTGTTTACTAATAAAAATATAATTGTTTTCAATTAGAGTTGGCTCCATTGAAATTCCCTTTACAATTATTGGCTTAACAAAAAATGTGATAGCCAATACAATGACGACAACAATTATAATATCTTTAATAATACTTTTCATTTATATACCTAAGTTGATACTAGTCAACTATACCTTTCCCAAATATATCTTGTTTAATTTTTGCAAAGTTTTCTGGAAGTCCCCCAATGATTTCCTTGCCATTGATTACAAGTCTGTATGCATGTAAAAGTTGAGTTGATAGCTCATACTTCTTTTGAACAACTTTGTTTACCTTGAAATCTCCGTATTTAATATCCCCTATAATTGGAAAACCAGCTTTTTGAAGGTGTGCTCTAATTTGATGGGTTCTACCTGTAACAAGTTCAACCTCAACTAGAGTATAGCCATTTGCATATTTTAGTGGCCTTGCAATTGTTTCGATTCTCTTGCCATCATTGTCATTGCCTTCAAGAACTGTAACTACATTAGTTTTTTCGTCCTTAAGGAGTCTATCAATTAACTCAATTGGTTTGCTCATTTCCCCAGAAACGATAGTTAAATAATATTTTTCGATTTCATCTCTATTTTTAATCATTTGATTTAATTTCTTTAGGCTATCTGCATTTTTTCCAAAAATAACAAGACCTGTGGTATTTCTATCAAGTCTATTCACTGGAGAGGGTACAAAAGTTTGCTCTCTACTTGGGACATATTCGCCTGTGCTAATTAAATAATTGCAAACTTGATTTGCAAGTGTGTTTTTTTTCTCAACAGCATCTCCATGGGTAAGTAACCCAAATGGTTTATTAACAACAATAATACCATCGTCCTCGTAAACAACTTTAAACTGTTTGGATACATGAACGATTTTTTTGGTTTCCCTATATTTTTCAAGTAGGGTGTCATTTAAATAAAGGTCAATGATATCACCTTCATGAAGTTCTGTTTCGATTTTTGCCCTTTTACCATTCACTTTTACATCTTTACGTATCATTTTGTAAATATGGCTTAAAGGGGCTTTGTTTAAGTACTTTTTCAAGAAACGATCAAGCCTTTGCTTTTCGTCATTTTTTTTAATTTCTATCTTTATCATAAACTACATTATACAACAAAAGTTGCAAATTATAAAGAAATTATTATTATTCATAGAAAGAAAGGTGGAGTTGTGGTATTATAATAGTATATGTAAAGGAGAAATGCCTATGAACAGAATTAAGGATTTTTTTTACAACAAAAATGATATTGTTGTTGCAATACTCATTTTGGCAATTGCACTGGCAATAATATATTTTAGAGTAGCGGCAATAATGGAGTATCCAAAAACGTTAATTGATAACCAGCCAAAGGCTCTAATTGAAGAGGAAATTGATAACAAGGACAAATAATGGAGGTTAATTATGGCACTAATAACATCAGCTGAGATGTTCCAAAAAGCATTGACAAAAGATTATGCCATTGGAGCATTTAATGTAAACAATATGGAGATAATTCAAGGAATTGTAGAAGCAGCAAAAGAAGAAAACTCTGCTTTGATTTTGCAAGTTTCTGCAGGAGCTAGAAAGTATGCTAAACCAGCATACCTTACTAAACTAGTAGAAGCAGCAATTGAAGACACAGGTCTTGATATTTGTTTACACTTAGATCATGGTGAAGATTTTGATATATGCAAAAAATGTATAGATGATGGGTTTACATCTGTAATGATTGATGGATCAAAGCATGACTTTGAAGAAAATATTAGACTTACGAAGGAAGTTGTAGACTATGCCCATAGTAAGGGTGTTGTAGTTGAAGCAGAACTTGGTAAGCTTGCTGGTATTGAAGATAATATTAAGGTAGATGCTAGATCTGCAACTTTTACAGATCCACAAGAGGCAGCAGAATTTGTAAGGAGAACAGGCGTTGATTCACTTGCAATTGCAATTGGAACAAGCCATGGAGCATATAAATTTTCAGGAGAACCGTATTTGGATTTTGAACGACTAAAGGAAATTCATAAGTTGATTCCAGATACACCATTAGTATTACATGGTGCATCAACTGTACTTCCAGAATTTGTTCAAAAGTGTAACGAATTTGGTGGTAAGATTCCAGGGGCACAAGGCGTTCCAGAAGAAATGATTAGAGAAGCTACTAAATACGGTGTTTGTAAGGTTAATATAGATACAGATCTTCGTCTAGCAATGACAGCAGAGGTTAGAAAACATTTAATCGAAAATCCAGAAGATTTCGACCCTCGTAAGTACCTTGGACCTGCGAGAGATGCTATTCATAGAATGGTTCAGCATAAGATTAAGAATGTTTTAAATGCTACAGATTCAATGAAGTAACCAAAGGACAAAAGAGAGGCCAACTATAAGGCAACTACAGTTTCAAATAGCTAAGAGTCACTTGAGATAGTGGCTCTTTTTGGTTTTTGTAAAAAAATAACAAATATATTCGAAATTTTGTTATTGTGTTATATGTAATTGGGATATTGAGTTAAATCAATTGATTATATGCATATAATAGATTATACTTATACATAAGAAGTCAAAAAAATAGAGGAAAATTTGACCAAATACAAATTGGAGGCATTATGATAAGGTTACTATTTAGTATGGGTTTCATGTTATGTGGGCTCATATACCTAACAACAGGGGTATTATCATATCAAAAAAATAAACAATCACGATACAGACAAATGTTTTTAGTTTTGTGCTGTCTTTGTACAGGGTGGGCAATTTCCACAGCGTTAATGAACGAGTCGGAGTTTGCGGCACGAGCATGTATGTTTAGAAATACAAATACTTTGTTTTTATCTCTGACATACCCAGTATTAATTAATTTTATATTAGCCTTTGCCGATATGGAAAAAAGAATACTTAAAAATATTTTAGGATATCTAGTTTTGTATTTACCTGGAATAATTAATATATATATTTATTTTGTACAATATCCATATGAGGTAACATCTCTTAGAAAAGTTGATATGGGGTGGACTTTTAATGCTGTTGATTATCCAACAATATTATCGGCTGTATATATGCCAATTTTTGTTGGAGGTTACCTGTTCATTTCTATTATATTTGCCTTTGTATTTGCAAGAAGTAAGTTTAGAATGAAGAGAGAGAGAATCTCGCTATATATATTATTTTGGGCGATATTAATGTTAGCGATAATGGGGGGAATGACTGATCTGGTTATGCCAATGTTAGGAATTGCGGAAGTTCCACCTTTGGGAATGATACTGGCAATTATTCCAATTGCACTAGCAAGTATGTTTTTGAAGAGGTTTGCTTTTTTGAATTTTAATGTAGAGAACATGATGCCAACAATACTGTTAGGAATTGAAGATGGAGTTGTTCTTGTAGATAATAAATACCAAATAACTTATGTCAATGATGGATTTTTGAGTTTATTTGGGAATGAAGGAAATGAAGGGCTTTTAAGGACAAGTATTGTGGATATACTTCCTGTAACATTACCTAAAAACAACAAGCGAGTATTTACTGAGGAACTTACTATTAAGACCAATGGGAATATATGCTATTTGCTTACAACTTTTTCTGGTAGCTTTGATAGATATGGAGATTTTTTGGCAGGTGCATATGTTATCAAAAATATTACCGATTTGAGGGAGAAACAATTTGAGCTGGAAAGTTTAAATAGTAATCTTGAAGCTATAGTAAAGGATAGAACTAGTGAACTTGAGGTGGAAATCAAAAATAGAGAATTAGCTGAAGAAAAAATGAGATATTTGGCATATCATGATCATTTGACAGGGCTTTACAATAGAAGAGCAATTATAGAAGAAGCAGAAGGTGTTTTGGCTCAAAGAGATTTAACAAAGCGACATTTCTTTATATTTATTGACCTTAATAAGTTTAAGCTTATTAACGATACTTTTGGCCATGATGCTGGAGATATTTTGCTTGTAGAAACTGCAAACAAATTAACTAAACTGTTTGAAAAGGCATGTGTTGCGAGAACTGGAGGGGACGAATTCTTGGTATTTTGGGAAGATGCTGGAGATGTTCAGCCTCAGCATATCCTAAAATGTATAGAGGATGAATTTAATATACCAGTTCAGCTATATGAACATAAATATAGGATCAGCATAAGTTGCGGTATGAGTCAATTCCCAATGGATGGAAATACAGTAGACAAGCTAGCTTACAAAGCGGATATGGCAATGTATAAGTCTAAAAAGGATAAAGACCATAGATTTTATCTATATGAAAAAGAAGATGAGTTTTAAAAGATTAAAAGTATAGATTGACAAACATCAATATGAAATATATAATATCTTATATAAAAAGGATTGAGGTGAGTTATGGAACTGAAGTACAAAGAGGCGGAGAGAATATTTAAAGCTTTTTGCGATGAAAATAGAGTACGAATTTTAGAACTTTTGCAAACTGGTGAGAAGTGTGCTTGTAATCTTCTTGAGGATTTAGAAATTAGCCAACCAACTCTTTCACACCATATGAGAATACTTTGTGATAGTAACATTGTTGTTGGAAGGAAAGAAGGCAAGTGGATTCATTACTCCATAAATGATGAGGGCGTAAAGGTAGCCAAAAGAATGCTTGGTGAAATTACGGAGATAAAAAGTTTGAGTGTTAAAAATTGCTGTAAATAAAAGTGCCGCATAACAGCGGCATTTTAAGAAAGATACATATTGATAAAACTAAATGTATAGATGTATAGTTTTGAAAGGATTAAAAATTATGTGGATGTTCATACAAGATGAAATTTTGGGCATGAAATGGCTAAATAGATTAATAGGGGATCTATTAACCTTTTTGGGTGTAGATATAAATAGTAAGCTTGGTGGTAGCTTATGGTTCTTTGTTTATGATATTATTAAAATAACCGTTTTATTATGCGTTTTAATATTTATAATATCTTACATACAAAGTTTTTTTCCACCTGAGCGAAGCAAAAAGATAATGGGTAGATTTAAGGGTATATGGGCAAATATAATAGCGGCATTACTGGGAACGGTAACACCATTTTGTTCATGTTCATCAATTCCACTTTTTATTGGATTTACAAGTGCAGGGCTTCCCCTTGGAGTAACTTTTTCATTTTTGATTTCATCTCCAATGGTTGATATAGGCTCGTTAATTCTATTAATGAGTATTTTTGGAACTAAAGTTGCAGTAGTGTATGTTATTGTAGGATTAATAATTGCAATTATAGGAGGAAGTATAATTGAGCGACTTTCTATGGAGAATGAAGTGGAAGATTTCATCAAAGGTGCAAAAGCTATTGAAATTGAGGATGAGGCACTAAGGATCAAGGATAGATTGATTTACGCTAAGGATCAGGCTTTTGATACTTTCAAAAAGGTTATACCATATATTTTGGTAGGGGTTGCAATAGGTGCGCTTATTCATAATTGGATACCAGAAACTACTATTGAAAAAGTTCTAGGAGATGAAAATCCATTTGGTGTAATTTTGGCTACATTGGTGGGAATACCTATGTATGCAGATATTTTTGGAACTATACCAATTGCAGAGGCATTACTATTTAAGGGTGCTAACCTGGGTACAATATTATCATTTATGATGGCGGTTACAACTTTAAGTTTACCTTCTATGATTATGCTTCGCAAAGCAATTAAACCAAAACTGTTGATTACTTTTGTTGTGATTTGTTCGGTTGGGATTATTATAGTTGGGTATCTATTTAATGCAATACAATATGTATTAATATAAAATTTTAAGGAGGAAATTATGGGATTGTTTGGATTTAACAAAAAAGATGATGCAGGTTGCTGTGGAGGCTCTTGTAGCTGTAATTGCAGTGGAGGCTGTGGAGGCGGAGATATAGAGGAAGGTTTAAGCCCTGTTAGAGGGATAAAAGTTCTTGGCTCAGGTTGTAAAAAGTGTAATGACCTTGAAGTTGCAACAAAGGAAGCTTTAGTAGATATGGGAATTGATGAGGAAATAGGGCATGTTACTGATTTTGCGGATATTGCGGCATATGGCGTTATGACAACACCAGCCTTAGTAATTGATGGCAATGTTGTTTCGTATGGCAAAGTTCTAAAAAAAGGACAGGTTATTGATTTAATCAAAAAAACAAGAGGATAACCATGGAAAAGGGAAAGAAAAAGATAGGGTTTATATGTGTTCACAATTCGTGTAGAAGTCAAATTGCAGAAGGTTTATGTAATAAATTAGCTGGAGATGTTTTTGAAGCATATTCGGGCGGAACGGAAACAAAGCCAAGCATTAACCAAGATGCAGTGAGAATATTAAGAGAACTTCATGGAGTTGATATGGAACAAAATCAATATTCAAAACTAATAGATACGCTACCAAAGCTGGACATTGTAATTACAATGGGCTGTAATGTTAGTTGCCCTAATTTGCCTTGTGAGTTTCGTGAGGACTGGGGACTTGAAGATCCATCAGGTAAATCAGATGTAGAATTTGTTAAGTGTATTAACAAAATTGAACAAAAGATTATTGAGATAAAATCTAGATTTGAGCATTAAAAAAGCAGGCAACTGCTTTTTTTTTACTCTATTTAAACTATGCGGGGTCTTTAGATTTATCAAATAATGACAAAATTAAGACAGCAATTAGTATGATTACTATTCCAATTATTATTTTAGTTGTTAAAACTTCGCTAAATACGAAAACTCCAACTAGAATGCTTGTGATAGGTTCAAATGTGTTGATAATAGAAGTTTTTTGTGTTCCAATATACCTTACACCAAGTTGAAAAAACATTGTTGCAAACAAATTGACAAATAGTGAAAAGATAAATAGCAAAATCCAAGTGGTTGGATTAAATGAATATGTTAGAGTCCCAGTTATCAATGTGAATGGTATCATTGATATTGAAATGAAAAGTGCCATATAAAAGCATAGCTGGAACGGTGGTAAATCTTTTAAACCAGATTTATCTAGGAATATAATATAAAAGGCAAAGGTTATTCCAGATAAAAATGATAGAGCAACACCAAAAAGTGATATTTCACCACCTGGAGTATAGAAACAAAGTATGCCTACTGTAGATAAAATGACACATAAGATTTTAATTTTGCTTAGTTTTTCATGGAATATTAAAGCTGTTCCAAGGAATACAAAAATAGGATAACTATAGTGTATTGTAGTTGATAATCCTGTTGAAATATAATTATATGAACCAAATAAAAACACTTGTGTTAGACAAGTGCCAAAAAAGGTTAAGACAAATAGGCTTAATAATTTTTTGGAATCAAGTGGAACTTGTTTATTCTTTTTCATTAATAAGTATATAAATGGCATCGACAGTAGACCTCTATAAAAAACAAGGCTTTCTGGTGTGCATCCGCCGGCATATATGTATTTGGCGCAAAGGGGCATAAGTCCATATACGATAGCTGCAAAAGAAGCAAAGAAGAATCCTTTTATCTCAGTTTTGTGTTGCATAGTTTTTTCCTCCAGTAATAGGGTAGCATATATCGTTTTTGATGTAAAGTTATTGAATTTCAAAGATAGTCAAAAGCTGACAGTTTTATTTTACTGTCAGCTTTTAAAGCATTATTTTTTAAAAAAGATATATATATTTAAAGGATTTAATCCCCAAATAGGGCTGTTTCTCGGTCTTTTTCTGAGAACGATTTGTATTTGAATTTTGCATATATAGCTAATATTGTTCCAAGAATAAACCATACGATTACTAATAACCATTCGATGCCAATTAATGGGCTAGGTCCAAGTGGTGTGTATAACCAAGCAAAGAATATTACTACGAAAATTGATAGTGTTCCAATAATTTTTGGATTCTTGATCTTGTAAGGTCTTTCAAGATTTGGATGATTCTTACGTAAGAATATGAACGATAATGTTACCATTAAGTACATAATTACTACGCCAAATGAACTTGCGTTTACAAACCAAGACAAAGCACCTTTACCTAATAGGCAAGAGAATGTTGAAATTACACCGCAAAGTAGAACTGCATTTGAAAGAGAACCATATTTTGGATGTAATTTTCCAAGTGATGCAGGAAGCATTCTAGCATTTGCAAGTGCATAGATAACTCTTGCAGCTCCGTACATAAAGCCATTCCAACTTGTCAATATACCGCATATTGCACCAATAATACATATTTTGCCGAATATTGGTGAGCCAAAGGCAAATGCCATAGCATCAGCAACAGGAATTGTACCGTTTACTCTAACGTTTTCTGGTGCTGACAAACAAGTAGTACAAATCATTATCATGTACCAAGCTGCCGCTGCGCAAATTGATAATATAAGGATTCTTGGGATTTTCTTTAAAGGTACATTCATTTCACTTGCTGATTGAGGAATAACGTCAAATCCAACAAACATAGCAGGTACCATTAATAATACAGTAGCAAATCCTTTAACATCGGTGAAGTAAGGTTTTGTGTATGACACATCACCTTTTGTAACGCCTCCAAATACGAATAGTAAACCAACAAGGATTAGGCCAATACTTGCAACTTTTTGGAAGATTGCGGCTTCTTTAGCTCCCTTGTAATTTACATATGTAATAATTACTGAAGCAACGATTGCAACTAATGCCCATGAGCCATATACATCGTACCCTTGGATTGTCCAAAGATAAAGTTTCTGTGGAATAGGGAATACATAGTCAATAGCAGTTGCAAAAGCAGGGCCTTCCCAAGCTGCTACACCTAGATATGCAAAACTAGTTGCAAGACCAGCGATTATTGCAGGCCAATAACCCATGGATTTGTATGAAAATACTACACCTCCACCAGTACAAGGGATTGCAGGTGTAAGTTCAGAATATACTATGCCTATAAATACGCATAGTAATGCACCGACAACATAAGCTCCAACAGCTCCAAGCATTCCAGCACTAGCTGCCCATGAACCTGAAAGCATAATCCAGCCCCAGCCTATCATAGTTCCAAATGCTAAGGCGAAAACATCTTTTGTACCAAATGATTTTTTTAGCGTTACGCTATTTGATTCGCTCATAAATTTTACCTCCCCTTCGGTATTTGTAAAAAGTTTTACAGTTAAAAGACTGTAAATTAAATAAATTCAGATAATTAAAGTTTTATATTTTACCTTAGCACACCGCAAAAGATGTGCTAAGGCGGTAATATATATTAATATAAATTTGCGAAGATTTCTCTAATTTCTTCTGTTGATAGAGGTACATAGTTGTTTGCTAATAATCTTTGCTGATTTTCTACTGTACTTTCAGTAAATTCATCAATTTGAGCTTCTGTCATACCGTACTCTCTTAAAGGCTTTTTGATAATTAATTTATTCAAGAAGGCTTCTAACTGACCAAATACATCATCGCTAGCCTGGCAATCTAGTGCATTAGCAAAAATTTCTTTTGCCTGTAGGATTTTGCCAGAAGGATCTTTGCGATCATACATTTTGAATACTTCTGTAAAGAACTGGTAGTTTGCTTCACCATGTGGAACATGGAAAGCTCCGCCGATGCTGTATGATAAGGCATGAACTGCTGCACAGCCTGCATTACCAAAAGCAATACCAGCATAGTTTGCTGCAAGCATGTAATCTTTTAGATCATTCATTCTTGCATCTTCACCATTTTCAATAATTTTTTTGTATCCTGACATAATCATTTCAATAGCTTTTAGAGAATACATTTCTGTAAATGGTGATGCTTTTGGAGATAGATATGATTCGATTGCATGGATAAGTGCATCAATTGAACTAGTTACAAAGAACTTGTAAGGCAAGCCTTTAACTGTTTCTGGAATTAGCACAGCGCAATCACCATAAGTTTCTTCAACTGCTAGACCTTTTTTAGTATGTTTTGATTTTAATTCTGCAATTGCAACGTTTGTTACTTCACTACCTGTACCACAAGTTGTAGGAACTAAGATTAGCTCTTTTTTCTTTACAGGAGGAACAACGCCTTCGAATAAATCTATAGATTTTTCAGGAACGTCCAAAGCTAAAATCTTACAAATATCAACGATTGTGCCACCACCGAATGCTATAATTCTATCATAATCATATTTAGACATTTCTTTGTGGATGTCATCTATCATTTCGTCAGAAGGTTCGCCTTGGCCGAATTTTTCCTGGAAAATACAATTTGTCTTAATGCCAAGAGGCTTAATGAATGGTTCATAGATGAATTCGTTTGTTAAAACCACATCTCTTTCACCAATGTTAAACTCCTCGCTGAATTCTTTAAATGTATCAAAGTAGAATACTTTAGGTACTAATCTTAATGCTTGCATATCTTTCTTCCTTTCTTTAATTAAAGTGATTTGATAGCGTCTTCGTAGATAGCTAAGCCAGCATCAAGCTGTTCGTCAGTAATTACTAGTGGAGCTAGGAATCTGATTACGTTTCCATTTGCACCAGCTGCTTCAAGTAATAGACCGTGATCAACAGCGTATTTAATGATTTTATCTACAGCTTCTTTGTTAGGCTCTTTTGTTTCTCTGTCTTTTACAAACTCAATACCCATCATACAGCCAACGCCTCTAACATCACCGATGATATCATATTTTTCCTTCCACTGGTTCCATATTCCCATAACTTTTTCTGAGATTTCAAGAGCTCTTCCTGGAAGGTCTTCTTTTTGCATGATGTCAATAACTTCTAATGCAGCTGCACATGCCATTGCATTACCACAATATGTTCCGCCAATTGTTCCAGCAGGAACTTTGTCCATGATTTCTTTGCTTGTTGTTACTGCACTAATTGGAGCTCCGCCAGCAATTGATTTAGCTGAAGTCATAATATCTGGTGGGCATCCTGCTTCTTTCCAGTATTCTGTAGCAAACATTCTACCAGAACGTCCAAAACCTGTCTGAACTTCGTCAGCAACAAGTAGAATTCCATATTTATCACAAATTTGTCTTACTGCTTTAACCCATTCAATAGGAGCTGGTACAAATCCACCTTCGCCCTGAATTGGTTCTACTACGATTGCAGCAACATGTTCAGCTGGTGAAGCTTCCTGGAAAGTCTGTTCTAACTTATCGATGTAGTAAGCAATAGCTTCTTCTTCATTTAAGTGACCAGGTGCTCTATATAGGTATGGGAATTCAGCTCTGTAAACACCATCAGGGAAAGGTCCCATGCCAAGTGAGTAAGCTTTATTTGCAGTCATAGTCATAGTCATAACTGTTCTACCATGGAAAGCTCCGCTAAATACGATGATGTTAGGTCTACCAGTGTATCCTTTTGCAATTTTTACAGCATTTTCGTCTGCTTCTGCACCACTGTTGACAAACATAGTTTTTCTTTCAGCACCTTTAACAGGAACGATTTCATTCATTTTTTCTGCTAATGTGATGTATGGATCATGTGTAACGATATTCATCATTCCATGGAAGAATTTTTCTGATTGTGCTTGTAAAGCAGATATAACTTCTGGTCTGCTGTAGCCAATATTTAATACGCCAACTCCGCCAATCCAGTCAAGGAACAAGTTTCCATCTACGTCTTCAAACATTGCACCTTCACCTCTTGCAATAACACAAGGGTAGCCGCATCTGATTGCGTTAGGAATTGCGTTTGCTCTTCTTTCGATAATTGCCTTAGCCTTTGGTCCTGGTAAAGGCATTGTTACTTTTGGTAATGAATTTCTTAACATTTTATTTTCCTCCTGATTTTGATATAACGATCAATTAATTAGTTACTAATTATGCAATCATTATGCCAAGTTTGATAATTGGTGAAAAAATTCACAGGCTTTTTTTAAAACAGATTAAAATAGTAAGACATATAAAGGAAAAAAAGATTAAAGATTTAAATGATATATGGAGAAGTATGTACTGACGTCAATTCATATAATTAAAACTAGTAAGAATTATTAAAAAATTAATAATTCTATAATTTTTTTTATAACTGGTATCTAAAGCATTGGAAATACAAGACTTTTGCCTTATATGACAATATAGAAATCTGAATTAGTATAAAAAAAATAATAATGCTATCAGCAATTTTTATAGACTTGATAATAGGCTAGTAATTATTAATAAAAAAGATTACACTTGATTAATAATTATTTTGTTTTATAATTACGTTTAATTAGTTACATAAAAATAACTGAACTTACAAATCAGTATAGCCCTAAATAGGAGGAATGAATAATGACAAAGTTAAGAGCAGAAGATATAAGTAAAACTTTAAAGGAAAAGGTTGATCCTGTACTTGAGAAACATTATGGTGGTGCGATTTTGACTGGATTTGAGGATGGAGTTGCAACTGTCAAAATGACAGGAGCTTGTGCAACTTGCCCTTCGGCACAAGACACAATTAATGATGTAATCAAAGAAATTCTATGCAGTGAACATGATGAAATCAAGGATGTTGCTATGGATACATCTGTGGATGAGGAGCTTTTGAATTTTGCAAAAGAATTATTAAATAAAAATATAAAGATTTAAAAAAAGAGTTTTGGCACAAAAATTGCATCTTTGTTCGGTGTAAACAATAAATAAAATTTACACGCATTTTATTATAACTTATAAAACCAAAGGAGTAACATTATGTTAATGACAGGAGCACAGTATATTGAAAGCTTAAGAAAACTAAACACAAGAGTTTATATGTTTGGCGAAAAGATTGAAAATTGGGTTGATCATCCAATGATTAGACCATCAATCAATTGTATTGCAGTAACATATGATTTGGCGCAAGATCCAGAGTATGCTGATTTAATGACAGCAAAATCAAGTATTACAGGAGAAACTATCAATAGATTTGGTCATCTACATCAGAGCACTGAAGATTTAAAGAAAAAAGTTAAGATGCAGAGACTATGTGGACAAAAGACAGCTTCTTGTTTCCAAAGATGTGTAGGAATGGATGCATTTAATGCAGTATTCTCAACTACATATGAAGTAGACCAGGCGCATGGAACTAAATACCATGAAAACTTTGTTAACTATTTAAAATTTGTTCAGGAAAACGATTTAGTTGTTGATGGTGCAATGACAGACCCTAAGGGTGACCGTAGCAAATCACCAAGTCAGCAGGTAGATCCAGATCTATTCTTGAGAATCAAAGAAGTTAAGGAAGACGGAATTATTGTTAGAGGAGCTAAATGCCACCAGACAGGTTCAATTAACTCTCACGAACATTTAATCATGCCTACAATCGCTTTAGGACCAGACGATAAGGATTATGCAGTATCATTTGCAATCCCTTCAGACGTTGATGGCATTTACATGATTTACGGAAGACAGTCTTGTGATACAAGAAAGCTTGAAGAAGGCGCTGACATTGACCTTGGCAATAAGCAGTTTGGTGGACAAGAAGCATTAGTAGTATTTGATGATGTGTTCATTCCAAATGATAGACTATTCCTTTGTGGAGAAACTGAATTTGCAGGTATGTTAGTTGAAAGATTTGCAGGATATCATAGACAGTCATACGGCGGATGTAAAGTTGGTGTTGGTGACGTTATAATTGGTGCTGCTGCAGTAGCTGCAGATTACAATGGCGCAAACAAAGCATCTCATGTAAAAGATAAACTAATTGAAATGACTCATCTAAATGAAACTCTATACTGTTGTGGTATTGCATGTTCAACAGAAGGACATCAGACAGCAGCAGGAAACTATCAGATTGATCTATTATTAGCAAACGTTTGTAAGCAGAATGTAACAAGATTCCCTTATGAAATCGTTAGATTAGCTGAAGATATTGCTGGAGGATTAATGGTTACAATGCCTTCAGAAGTTGACTTTAAATCTGATACAGTAGTAGGTAAAGACGGAGAAACAATTGGACAGGTTTGCAACAAGTACTTCGGAGCTTCTCCAACTTGTACAACAGAAGAAAGAATGAGAATTCTAAGATTCTTAGAAAACATATGTCTTGGATCATCAGCAGTAGGTTACAGAACTGAATCTATGCACGGTGCAGGTTCACCTCAGGCTCAGAGAATTATGATTGCTCGTCAGGGTAACTTAGAAATGAAAAAAGAACTTGCAAAGAAAATTGCAGGCATTAAATAAGAGTTAATCTTGTGCGCCATACTGTTGGTGTGGCGCATAGTATTTAATTTTAATGGAGGTATTGATTTGCTTACATATGGAATCAAATTTTGTGGTGGATGTAATCCTAGATACGATAGAAAAAAGGCATATAACAATTTATTGGCGCAAAACCCTCTTAGTAATTTTATTCTAGCACATGAAAATGTTCATTGTGATGATTTGATTGTAATTTGTGGGTGCACGAATTGTTGTGCAAATATTGATGACATTATTGTCAAAAAACAGGTTCACAAAATTTTTAGTGAAGAGCAGATTGATGAGTTAATAAAGACCATTAAGGTTAAGGATTGAGAGAGTAGAAAGGTAATACTATGAGCTTTAGAGAAATATATAACCAAAAACTTTGTACTGCTTTGGAAGCGGTTAAATTAATTAAATCAGGAGATAGAGTATTATTTGCCCATGCGGTTGCGGAACCTGTAAGCATAGTAAATGCAATGGTGGAATCAAAGGAACTTTACAAAAATGTTACGATTTCACATATGGTTACCCTTGGCAAAGGAGAATATTCTTTACCTGAAAACAAAGAACACTTCACATTTGAGGGATGGTTTACAAGCCCAAGTACTAGAAAATCTTTAGAGCAAGGACATGGTGAATTTGTACCGGTGTTCTTTCATCAAGTTCCATCATTTATTAGAGAAGACATTTTTCATGTAGACGTAATGATGGTATCAGTTTCAACACCTGATGAAAATGGAATGTGTTCAGTGGGAGTTTCGTCTGATTATACAATGCAAGGAATTGAGTCAGCAAGAGTCGTTCTAGCAGAAGTAAATGATCAGGTTCCAGTTGTAAATGGAGATACTTTTGTTCATATCAGCAAGTTTGATGCAATAGTAGAAAATTCACATCCATTATTTGAAATCAAGCCACCAGTTATCGGTGAAATAGAAGAAGCAATAGGCAAGAATTGTGCATCATTAATAGAAGATGGAGATACACTTCAGCTTGGAATTGGTGCAATACCAGATGCTGTATTATCACAGTTGGGAGACAAAAAAGACCTTGGTATTCATTCTGAAATGATTTCAGATGGTGTTGTAGACCTTTATAACAAAGGTGTAATTAACTGTTCAAAAAAAGCAATAGACAAAGACAAAATGATAGTTACATTCTTAATGGGAACTAAGAAATTATATGATTTCGCAAATAATAATCCAGCAGTTGAGCTTAGAACTGTTGACTATGTAAATAGTCCAGAAGTAGTAGCTAAGTCAAATAATCTAGTGTGCATCAATGCGTGTGTGCAAGTAGATTTTATGGGACAAATTGTATCAGAGTGTATTGGAACTAAACAGATTTCAGGTGTAGGTGGTCAGGTTGACTTCGTTAGAGGCGCAGCTATGACTCATGATGGTAAGGGTAAGGCAATTATCGCAATGCCATCTGTAACTAAACAAAAGGACGGATCATTAATATCTAAAATTGTTCCTTTTGTTGATCATGGAGCAGCAATAACTACATCTAGATGCGATGCTGATTATATCGTAACAGAATATGGTGTTGCAAGAATGAAGGGCAAGAGTTTGCACGATAGAGCAAGACAGTTAATCAATATTGCTCATCCTGAATTTAGAGAAAAATTAAAGCAAGACTTTAAGGAAAGGTTTAATATTGAATATTAAACTATAAGTAAAAAATATATATGTTAAATAGCACGATTTAATAAATATATACCAAAATAATGTAATAATGTAAGTAATATAATCGTAAGTTAGAGCATACTTTAATTAATTTAAAGTATGCTCTATTTGTTTGGTTAAGTCTATTGTAAAAAGAATTAAAAGAAGGTATAATTAATTGGTAAAAAATAACAAGTAAACTTTAATGAAGAGGGGCAAGCATGGATAAATTTAACATACCTGTTGTGGTTTATAATCTGGAAACAAAAGAATATTTACTAAATAGCAAGTTTAAAGAATTATTTAAAACAAACGAGCTAACTG
This sequence comes from Anaerovoracaceae bacterium, assembly GCA_036637375.1. Classification (GTDB taxonomy): domain Bacteria; phylum Bacillota; class Clostridia; order Peptostreptococcales; family Anaerovoracaceae; genus JAVWMQ01. Next base: position 11,870 of record JAVWMQ010000022.1, on the reverse strand, counting down.
GGGATTTAAGGCTAGAAGTGGAAGAAGTCGCTCTATTTTTGTGTAACAATAAAAATCAAATGCCAAGGGCTAAACAGGTGTTTGTAGGAGATGAGAATTATATAGTTGTAAGCACACCAACTGGAAATGAACAAGAAATTGTCATTTCATTTTTGACTCCAAACTATTTTGACAATATCTTTTTTATTGATAAAAATGATAATGCAACAGAAGAATATTATCTAAAGATGCTTGAAACAATATATGGAGATTTCACTATCATAAATAAGGACGGTATAGTTGAAAGAGTAATGCCTGATTTTGAAAGAGTTTATAACATTTCATCTGATGAAGTTATAGGTAAATCCATATACGATATAGAGAAACAGAAGATTTTTAACCCATGTATATCTGCGCTTGCATTTAGAACTAAAGAAAAGGCAACAGCTTTGCAACATACTTTAGGCGGTGAATATGTAATGTGTACGAGTATTCCTATATTCAATGCTGATAATGAGGTCCACAAGGTAATAAGTTACACAAAGAATATTAATGAATATAGTAATCTTGAGAATGAATATAATTCATTAAAAGAAATCCATGCTTATTATAATGACAATCTAAGTAAAACAGATATATTGGATATTGAAAATAGGCAGCAAATCAACGTGATTGGGGTAAGTAAACAACTTAAAGATTTAAAGGAAATGGCAGGTAAGGTTGCTAAATTTGATGCAAATGTGTTTATAACAGGTGAATCTGGAGTCGGTAAGAATGTTTTTGCTGAACTAATCCATGCTATGAGTCCAAGAGCGACAGAAACAATTGTAGCGATTAACTGTGGTGCAATTCCTGAGAATTTAATGGAATCGGAGTTGTTTGGGTACGAAAAAGGCGCATTTACTGGTGCGGATTCAGGCGGCAAGGCTGGATTGATTGAGATGGCTAACAAGGGAACACTGTTCCTTGATGAAATATGCGAATTGCCACTTCATATGCAAGTGAAACTTTTAAAAGCAATTCAAGAAAAAAAGATAACAAGAGTTGGTGGCGTTAAAGAAAAAAAGGTAGACTTTAGACTAATTGCAGCAACAAACAAAGATGCAAAGGCAATGATAAAGGATGGTACATTTAGGGAGGATTTGTATTATAGATTAAATGTTTTATCTATGCATATTCCACCACTAAGGGAACGAAAGGAAGATATATTCCCTTTAATCATGCATTTTGCAGATATTTATAAGCAAAAGTATCAAGTAAGTCATACATTTACAAATGATGCAATGTCTTGCCTAGAAAACTACAATTGGCCGGGGAATATTAGAGAACTAGAAAATCTAGTAGAGAGAATTCTACTAACGGCAGAGGGTTATGTAATAGAAATGGAAGATTTACCGTATTTCCTTAAATCAAATCAAAAGCCTTATACATTACCAGATTCTGCAAAAACATTAAAACAAATTTTAGCAGAGGTTGAGGAACAAGTAATTCTTGAAGCATACAAAAAATACGGCACAACAACAAGGGTTGCAGAAGAGCTTGGTGTTAGCCAACCAACAGTATCAAATAAGATAAGGAAATACAAGAAATAGTCGTATATTTAAGAGGAGAAGAGATATGCAAATAAAACTACTAAGTACGCATAGAGAGGCGACTTGGTCTGGTGGAATTACAAAAGAAATTGAAATATATCCCAAAACATCGTCATATAGCGAGCGTAACTTTTTGTGGAGATTAAGTAGCGCAACGGTAACTGATGAAAATAGCATTTTTACAGAATTACCAGCATATGATAGATTCTTGATGGTTCAAAAAGGCGATGTAAGACTTTCAATAGGAGATAAAGAAGAAATTTATTTGTCTGAGTTTGAGTGCTGTGAATTTGATGGTGGCGACACAACAAACAGTCAAGGTAAAATCATTGACTATAATTTGATGATCAAAAAAGGAAACAAAGGTAAACTTACCTTTGTTCAGGTTAGCGGCAACAAGAAAGAGACCAATAGAGTTGAGGTAGATGAATTCGATCAATATGTGGAAGGCTATTATATAAGTGAAGGTTATGCAGTAATTAATGTAAATGGGCAAAAAACATTAATGGAAGAAGGCAATCAGTTAATTATAACCTATCTTGCAGGAGAGGAATTTGATATTGAAATTCTAGGTGAAGCAAAGATAATTAGAAGTGATATTGCATATAACGAGGAATACCAAGAACAAAAGGAAGTTAAGACAAAAGCAACATACGAAGATTTTATTTGTGCATTAAAACTGTCTACAACTAACTTTAGGGGTGCGAACTTTATTTTTAAAAGTCTAAAAGATGAGTTTAGAGATAAGACATTGAGAAAGGCCATAGATAAGGTAGAGCGATTTTATATTCCATATATTGTTTTTTTGCTAGGAGTAGTGTTAATATCATTTGTAGGAATGGGTATTTTAGAAACTAAGGTGGTTATAGCACTATTGATTGTGTGGATGATAGCGGATATATTCGTTGTAACACCGTTAATTTATCTTAGATTTTTGCCAAAACCTGTCAAAGCGCACTTAAAAAAATATAGTGAAATGACTGAGATAGAAATAGCTCTTGCAAAGGAAGATGGCGATGAAAATGAAAGAGTTGAAAGAATATTAAAGAAATATAAAATTTCAGGTAGAAATAAATATATTGATGAAGAATAGGAGAAATGTAGAGCGCCAAAAACAAAATGAGTTTTTGTTTTTTGACGCTTTTATGTTAAAATGTAAACTATGGAATACTTAAATAATTTAAATGAAAAGCAGCGTGAAGCTGCCCTAAAAACAGAAGGTCCGCTATTAATTTTGGCAGGAGCAGGAAGTGGCAAGACAAGTACAATGACAAGGCGCATTGCCCATTTAGTCAAAGGTATGGGTGTTAATCCATATAATATTTTGGCTGTTACTTTTACAAACAAAGCAGCAAATGAGATGAGGGAAAGGGTTGAATCATTACTTGAGTCTCAAGTGAATATGTGGATTATGACTTTTCATGCTGCATGTCTTAGAATACTTAGACAAAATGCTGAGGTATTAAATTACACCAGTTCTTTTGTTGTATACGATCCTGTGGATCAAAAAGCAGTAATGAAATCAATTATCAAAGAAGAAGGCCTTGATGAAAAGAAATTCCCAGTTCAAATGCTTTTGAGCAGTATTAGTAAAGCTAAAGAAGAAGAACTTACACCCCAAAAATATAGAGTTAAATTTGGAGATACATTTAAGGGAGATATTATTTCAAGAGTTTTTGAAAGCTATGAAAGAATATTAAAAAAGAATAATGCTATGGATTTTGATGATTTACTTCTAAACACAGTTAGATTGTTTGAACGAGATGAAGAGGTTTTACTTAAATATCAAAACAGGTTTCAGTATATAATGGTTGACGAATATCAAGATACAAATAAAATTCAGTATAAATTCATACAAATGCTTGCAGAAAAAAACAAAAATCTATGTGTAGTAGGTGATGATGATCAGTGTATTTATCAGTGGCGTGGAGCTGATATTAGCAATATATTAAACTTTGAAAAAGACTTTAAAGGTGCAACAGTAATTAAGCTAGAGCAAAATTATAGATCTACAAAGAATATTTTGGCAGCTGCACATAGTGTAATTGAAAACAACAGAGAACGAAAAGACAAGAAACTATGGACAGACGCCGAAGATGGCAAAAAAATAGTTTACCATAGGGCAGATGATGAAAAGATGGAAGCTTACTATATTGCACAAGAAATTGATAGGCTAAAAGGACCAAATTGTGACTACAAGGATTTTGCAATTTTGTATAGAACAAATTCACAGTCGAGAACTTTTGAGGAAGCGTTATCAAGGCGTGATATTCCGTATAGAGTAGTTGGCGGTACAAGATATTACGATAGAAAAGAAATCAAGGACATAGTATCATACATGAGATTGGTGGCAAACCCAGCTGATGATTTAGCGCTTACTAGAATAATTAATTCTCCAAAGAGAGGTATTGGTGGTGTTACTGTAGACAAACTGCAAGCTTTAGCTAAAGTTAGAAATTGCAGCTTCTTTGACGTATTAACAGATGAAGATATTGTTGAATCTTTGTCCCAAAAAGCTAGCAAGGGTGTTATTGAGCTAGTTGATGCCATAAGGAAATACCATGATGAGAGAGAGAACTTAGGTGTATCAGATATTTATAAAGGACTTTTGCGAGATACAGGATACTTAAAGGCATTGGAAGATGCAAATAATATTGAGGCGGAAGGTCGAATTGAAAACTTGTACGAATTTGAATCGGTAATAATTGATTTTGAAAAAGACGGAGAATTATCACTATCGGAATTTCTTGAAAAAATAGCACTTATGTCAGATATTGATAATCACAATACAAGTGAAAATGCTGTTTCATTAATGACTATGCATAGTGCAAAGGGGTTGGAATTCCCGTTTGTATTTATACCAGGAATGGAGGATGGTCTGTTCCCAGGATGGAGATCAATGGAAGAACCTAATGGACTTGAGGAGGAAAGAAGACTTTGCTATGTTGGAATGACGAGAGCAAAGGAAAGATTGTGCCTTACAAGTGCAAATTACAGAATGATATTTGGTAAAGGGAGCTATACGAGAGAATCTCAGTTTATGAGGGAGCTTGATCCAAAACTACTTGATGGAGATGGTGTTTATCAGAAGAAAAATGAAGTTAAACTAGGTGAAGCACGTTCATTTGATGGATTTAGTAAAGAAACTAGTTATAAACCATTTAATCAATACAAGGCAGCGAGACAAGAAGTCAAAAAGGTTATGCCGAAGGAAAACTTCAGTCAGGGGGACAAAGTTTCTCACAAAAAATTTGGAGAAGGTACAGTGATTTCGACAGATGGTAAAGTTGCAAGTATAATGTTTGCATCTGTTGGTATTAAGAAATTATCTCTAGATGTTGCTCCTCTCAAAAAACTGTAGGAGAAAGAAATGACAGATATAAAAAAGGATATAAAAAATAAAATTGAGTATCTAAACAAAGCGGCAAAGGCCTACTATGTAGATGGTACTGAAATTGTTTCAAATATGGAATACGATAAGGTTTATGATGAACTTTTGAACCTAGAAAAAGAAACAGGTATTGTTTTTGCAAATAGCCCAACACAAAATGTAGGCTATGAAGTTTTGGATGTTTTGCCAAAGGAAAATCATCCATCAAGAATGCTCAGTCTTGACAAGACTAAAAGTGCATCAGCACTTCAAAGCTGGCTTCAAGAACAACAAGGCGTTTTGAGTTGGAAAATTGATGGATTAACAATAGTTCTTACATATGAAAATGGAAAGCTGCAAAAAGCTGTAACTAGAGGAAATGGAGAAACTGGTGAAGTTGTAACAAGCAATGCCAGGCGTTTTCAAAATGTGCCAGGGCAAATTTCATTTAAAGGTAACCTTGTCGTTCGAGGAGAGGCTTACATAAAGTATTCAGACTTTGAGGCTATAAACAATGAAATTCCAGAGCTTGATGCTAAGTACAAGAACCCAAGGAATCTATGTAGCGGCTCAGTTAGGCAGTTAAACAGTCAAATTACTTCTGAGCGTAGGGTTAACTTTTCAGCATTTAGCATTGCAAGCGCAGAGGGAGTGGACTTTAATAACTCTGTTGCAAATCAAATGAACTGGCTAAAAGATATGGGCTTTGAAGTTGTAGGATATAGGAATGTTTCAGCCGAAAATATAAAAGAAGCTGTCTCAAGCTTTGCGTTAGAAATTGAAAATATGGATATTCCTTCTGATGGACTAGTTTTGGTATTAGATGATATTATCTATGGCGAAAGCTTAGGCAATACAGCTAAATTTCCGAGAAATGCTATTGCATTTAAATGGCAAGATGAAGTTAAAGAAACAAAATTAATTGAAATTGAGTGGAGTGTGTCTCGAACTGGACTAATTAATCCAATAGCTATATTTGAAGATGTAGAGCTTGAAGGAACAACTGTCGGTAGGGCTTCGGTGCATAATGTAAGCATATTAAGAGAGTTAGAGTTAGGCTATGAGGATATTATTAAAGTATACAAGGCAAATATGATTATACCTCAAATTGCAGATAACATTACAAGAAGTAATACAGTGGAAATACCAGATAAATGTCCAGTATGTGCCAAAGAAACTATAATTAAAAAAGATAGAGATGTTGAGGTTCTTTATTGCACAAATCCAGATTGCCCAGCAAAAAAGATAAAAAAATTCGCTTTATTTGTGAGTAGGGACGCAATGAATATCGAAAGTTTGTCTGAAGCTACTTTAGATAAATTTATTTCAAGAGGAATAATTAAAGATTGTGCTGACTTGTTTAAACTAAGAGACAAAGAAGAGGCTATTGTAAATATAAGTGGGTATGGCAAAAAATCTTATGATAATTTAATTAATAGTATTGAAAACTCAAGGAAAACAACGGTTTCAAGATTTTTATATAGCCTTGGAATACCTAGCATAGGTGTGGCAAACGCCAAGTTAATTGCTAGAGCAACTAACAATGACTGGCAGGCAGTCAAGAACCTTACCTTTGATCAGCTAATTGAAATTGATGGTATTGGAGAGGTGATGGCGAATCTTTTTGTGGCGTATTTTGAAAACAACCAAAATGCTACTGAGATAATAGCACTAGAAAAAGAAGTTACTTTTGAAGAGGTAAAAGCTTATGAGCCGACCTTGGAGGGGATAACCTTTGTAATAACAGGTAGTGTTGAGCAATTTGCAAATAGGAATGAACTTAAAGCAGAGATTGAAAAAAGAGGTGGAAAAGTTACAGGAACAGTTAGTGCAAAAACAAACTACTTAATTAACAACGATACAACAAGTAATTCTAGCAAAAACAAAAAAGCAAAAGAACTTGGTATTGAAATTATCAATGAAGATGAAATAACTAAAATGATGAATATACAATAAAAATATTGACTAAAAGGCAATAAACAACTATAATAGATAAGAATGAATTGCCTTTTGGCAGCTCCATTAACTTTGATTGGGTCCTGCGCAATAAGCCTCTATGAACCTTGTCAGGTCCGGAAGGAAGCAGCAATAAGTGGATCAGCTTATGTGCCGCAGATAAGCCTTTTCGATAGTTGTGGAGCTACTAAAGGGCAATTATTTTTTGGAAATAAGAGGATGGGATGTACAAAGTAATTTATCGTGCATATAGACCTGAGATATTTGAAGATGTATTAGGTCAGCAGCATATTATTAGAGTATTAAAGAACCAAATAGAAAATGATGCAGTAAATCATGCCTATTTGTTTTGCGGTACACGAGGTACAGGCAAAACTACAGCGGCAAGATTACTTGCAAAGGGGCTTAATTGTACAAGTGAGATTAATAGACCATGTGGTGTTTGCGAAAATTGTATGGCTATCAAAGACGGCAATTTTATGGATTTAATCGAAATTGATGCAGCCTCCAATAATGGTGTAGATAACATAAGAGAACTTAGAGAAAGTGTCAAATATCCGCCAGCTGTTGGACGTACCAAAGTATATATAATAGATGAGGTTCATATGTTGTCAAACAGTGCATTTAATGCGCTATTAAAGACCTTAGAAGAACCGCCAGAAAAAGTTGTATTTATTTTAGCAACAACAGAACCAAATAAATTGCCACAAACTGTTTTGAGCAGATGTATGCGTATGGACTTTAGACGTGTTGGCTCAGAGCTATTAATTCCTAGAATGAAAGAAATATGTGCTGAAATGGGTGTTTCCATAACAGAAGATGCAGTTAGACTTATTGCGACTAATGCAGATGGATCTGTGAGAGATGGATTAACATTACTTGATCAATGTATTTCAGGTAGAGAAGGAGAAATTAATAGGGAACAGGTATTAGAATCTCTAGGTGCAATTGGTGAAGATACATATATTGAATTAACAGATATGGTTCTCAAAAAAAATCCATCTGATGGCATTTTGCTATTAGATAAAATTTTTGCAGGCGGCAAAGATACTAGGCAGGTAATGATGGGGTGGCTAATGCACTATCGTAACTTACTTATGGTTAAATTTGTAAAGAAACCTGAAGATATGCTAAATATGTCGATGGAAAATGTGGAAAACATAAGAAGGCAAAGTGAAATAATGGATCTTGCTGAAATTAATGATGGTATAATTGAAATTTCCAAAACAATAGCCGAAGCTAAAAATTCAACTAAACCTAGAATTTTGTTAGAGCTATGCTTAGTTAAAATGGCGAGTACCTTAATGCAAGGAGCAGCTACAGTGCAAAGACCTTTGGAAACTAAGGTTAAATTATCTCCGCAAATTAGAGAAACACCAGTAGTAGAAAGTGTAGTAGGTGGGGATAATGCCAAAGCAGAGAGTGGTTTAAACTTGGAACAAGTTTGGAGCAGATTACTTGAAGAAGCTACAGCTATTAAGCCCCAACTATACGTGTTAAGAACAAATCTTATACCTATTAAGATGAGTGACAACGAAATTTATGTAAAAGCTACTAATGCAACAGCAGAAGGAATGGTCAAAAGTGAAAAAGAGATTTTAAGCTCAATAATTGAAAAAATTACAGGGCATAAAAGATATATAGAAGTTTTGTCTTTGGGAATTGAAGACAAAATGAGTGATGTAAGTGTGGGAGAAACAGCCCAGGCAGCATCAAATATACTTGGAATTGAAGTAAAAGTTAAATAAAAGAGGAGGAGTAAAAATGGGTAAAGGTATGAGAGCAGGCAAAAAAGCTAAAGCTCCAAAGGTTAATGCGTCACAGCAGATGCAGCAAATGCAAATGGTTCAGCAGAAGATGGATGAACTTCAAAATGAAATTAATGGAATGGAAACTACAGCGACAGCTGGTGGTGGAGCTGTTTCAGTAACAGTGACAGGAGAAAAGCAGATTTCAGAAATTAAGCTTAAACCAGAAATCGTTGATCAAGATGACATTGAAATGTTACAGGATTTAATTATGGTTGCAACTAACGAAGCTTTAAGACAAATGGATGAAATTTCAAATAATGAAATGGGCAAGTTAACAGGAAGCTTAGGATTACCTCCAGGATTATTATAATGAAATATTATGCAAAACCATTAAGCAAGTTAATTGGAGAGTTGTCAAAGTTGCCGGGAATAGGTGGCAAGACAGCACAAAGACTAGCGTTTCACATTTTATCACTTGAAGACAAAGAAGCAGAAGCACTTGCTAATTCGATTCTAAACGCAAAAAAGAATATGAAATACTGTTCTGTATGTGGTAATCTTACTGATGAGGATCCATGTCAAATTTGTAGTGACGGTAATAGAAATACAAAGATGATTTGTGTTGTAGAAAGTCCTAAAGATGTATTTGCAATGGAAAAAATAAAAGAGTTTAGAGGGCTTTATCATGTTCTCCATGGTGCGATTTCGCCAATGGATGGAATAGGCCCTGAAGACATAAACTTAAAGCAGTTAATTATCAGATTACAGCAAAACGATGTGGATGAGATAATAATTGCAACAAATCCTAATATTGAAGGTGAGGCAACGGCGATGTATATCGCAAGACTTATTAAACCCACTGGAATAAAAGTTACTAGAATAGCTCATGGGATTCCTGTTGGTGGAGACCTTGAATATGCAGATGAAATAACACTGTTAAAAGCAGTTGAAGGCAGAAATGAACTTTAAGTTATTACTTAAAGTTCATTTTTATTTCTACTATTTCACTTTTAGTACCAAGTCTAATATCTGGGCCAAAAACTCCAACACCAGAAGTGACGATAGATGTCATATTTCTCACTTGTAAAATACCAGTAGGATTATCCCACATAAATTTTGCAGATAAATTCAAAGGGAAAAATTGACCATTGTGAGTGTGTCCACTTAAATCAACGTCAACACCATTTGCAGCAAGCCCTTCAAGGGCATTACTTGTTGGTGAATGATCAATGATGATAATAGGTTTAGATTTATCGAGATTTCTAGTTATTTCTTCTTCTGTCATTCGTATGGCAGCAGTTCTACCAGGTTTTTGATCATCAAGCCTGCCGCCAACATAGAATTTATCGTCTACTAAAACCACTTCATCTTGAAGAAGTTTAATGTTAGCATCTTTTAGAAATTTATCCATTCGAGGATCGCTAACAGGTCTTTTGTCTTTGTTCTTTTTGTCACTAAATGTGAATCCTGCTAATATAGGCTCCTTGACATCATGATTGCCATAACAAGCATAGGTTCCGTATGTACTTTTTAGATTGGAAAGAGAAGCAAGCATAGCTTTTTCGTCCTCAAGAGCATCATATGTATTATTAAAAATATCACCAGCTATGCAAATCAGATCAGGTTCCATTTGATTGATTTTATTCACCATCGTTTCAACGGAGTGAACACCCATATTGTAACCCATATGCAAATCTGCAATGAGAACAACCTTGATGTTTGATAACCCATTAACGCTTTTATCAACATTTACAACATACTGAGTATCAGTAATAGTCTTGCAGGTGATAAGCCCATAGGTGCTTACTGAAACGGTTAGTAAAAAAACTATAGTACCAGAAATGGCAATATACTTACGTCTTTGCCACTTTGCACGAGATATTGTACCTGTTTTGGTAGTGATAAATTTAATTAAGTGCGTTATTAAAATTAGGGATATTCCAATAAAAAATATGCCTATCCAAAAATTACTGACAACCTGAAATACTCTTTGGAAATGACTGTGAGGTAAAGCAAAAGCAAGTCCAGGTGAAAAAACCATAAAAAAGAAAAGGACGAAATAGATGCGTTTAAATGTTTTGCTATGAAAAAATCCATGACAAGCGCGAATCCATCTCAAGGCAAACCAAAACATATAAGAGCTTAGCGCTACATAAAAAGGTAGTAAAATTAAGGCACCCATGGCATCCTCCGTTCATAATTTGTAATATATTATGTTACATATTATACCATAATATAAAACTAATCATTCACAATTTTTACTTTAGATACAAATAAAAAATACCTCTTAGAATTACCCTAAGAGGTATTTGATTTGCCATACTTACTGGCTAATGGCTAAAGCTTTAACCATATAAGCCCTATAAGGTGTAAAGAGGTAACCCAATCCTAAATTGTAAGTTTTAAATGCTAACACGCCTGACCAATGGCATTTTCTGGCCATAGCTTTAGTTGCTTCTCTTTCGATTCCGCCAGCGTCATAAACAAGGTCTTCCTTGATTGCGTTGATGAAATCATTGTTACATTTAATATTAGAGTCTATTTCTGTATATGCCATCCCGACATATTCTTCTTTGTGGGCATCGGATCCACCAATTCCTGGTAAACCACATTTATTTGCCATGTGAGCTGCTTTAACATTTGATTCTTTAGTTTCACATGTGTTAAAAGTTTCAATAAAATCGAATTCTTTAATTAAATCAGGATTTTTCTTAACTGCTCTTAGGAACATCGCACTTGAACTTTTAACCCCAAATGGATGTGCAGGCCCTAAAACCCCGCCGTAGTGATGTACAATTTTGATTAGCATACGAAGTGTAAGACCTCGTATATGTAAAACCTTTAATATAACATCATCAGGTAGAACAACTAAGAAATGACCTGCGTCAATTGTATCGTATTCTACTCCTTTTAATACAGTAAAATCTTTGAATTCTTCTTGATCCTTAATTTCGTCCCAAACCTTGCAACCCTTGTAAGTAGTATGGTCACTAATTAGCATACCATCAAATCCTTGAGCTTTAAGTAATCTAATATAAGTTTCTAATGTAACCTTTGAGTCGATTGAGCCACCTTTAGTATGGCAATGTAAGTCGAATTTCAAATATTTACTCCTTTCGTTTATTAGTTATATTTTATGTATACTACTATATACCCATAAAAAATAATATGCAACGGTATTTTTGCAAAATTACACTATTGAAATAAAGAAACCAAGATGCT
>JAVWMQ010000021.1:0-31996 GCA_036637375.1 Anaerovoracaceae bacterium | reverse complement strand
TATCTCTAATTATTGAAGGTGCAGAACCTAATTGATACATTTCTTTTGAAATCATTTTAATTTCTCCTTTATACACTAATGTAATAGTAATATATTATCTTTCTTAATTTATTATTTTTTTTTACAATGCTTACTGTTTTTATTTTGCTTCGAATTCTTCTAGAGTTAATTCTTCTGGAAGTAGATCCATATCATCAATAGTTTTTCCAACTTTACCTGCTGCTGCAATAATTGTAAAGATGATTCCACCTACGATTGCTGGTACAACAAATGCAAATCCTGCTGATGCAAATGGTAGTTTACCAATCATTCCCATGATTCCAGCTAAAGCTTCAGCTCCACCAGTATGTCCATTCATTAACATGTATAGATTTAATGATTCTGGAATACTGATTAAGAATGTAAAGATAACTGCTCCTGTGAATGTTAGGTTGTATTTAACCCATTTGTTTAATAGAGTTAGTACAACTAATACCATTAGTACAGGGTAGATAACTGATAGAATAGGAACTGCTTTGAAGATAAGACCTTCAACTCCGTATAGAGATAGAGCAGTACTTATTACGATACAAACAATAACAACCTGTTTGTATGTAACTTTGTTATGAGTAATGCTTGAGAAGTAGTTACCAGCTGTAGCAGTTAGACCAACAGAAGTTGTTAAACAAGCTAGAGCAACAGCAATACCAATACCAACTTTACCAACAGTTCCGAACATAGCAGCGAATACTCCAACTAGGATTTCAGCTCTAGGCATATCTGGTGTGAATAGTCCACTTGCAGTAGCTCCAACATAAGTTAGACCACCGTAAACAACTCCTAGTAAAACGAATGCTACAATACCTGTTCCAAATGTAACAGTAAATCTTTCTTTTGTGTTTGTGTAACCTTTACGTAATAAGTCAGTTACAACAATACCTGCCATTAGAGCAGCTCCAAGAGCGTCCATTGTCTGGTATCCTTCTTTGAATCCCATTAAGAAGAACTGCATATCTTCCTGTGGTCTAACAGCACCAATAGGTTTGAAGATACAAACGATAATTGTTCCTACTAAGATAACTAATAGTGCTGGTGTTAAAAACTTACCAATAATGTCGATTACTTTACCTGGATTTAGTGTTAATACTAAAGTAATAGCAAAGAATACTACTGAAGTTACGAATGAAGGAATTTCCATTGGTAACTGCATGATTGCTACTTCGTGAGTTGTAGCAGCTGTTCTTGGTACTGCGAAGAAAGGTCCGATTGTTAAAATCGCAACGATTCCTAGTAGTGTAGAGAATTTGTGACTTACTCTCTTACCAAGGTCGTCAGCTCTTCCTCCAACCATAGCTGTTGCAATAACACCTAATACTGGAAGAACAGGGTCAGTTAATAAGAACCCGAACATAGCTTTTGCCCAGTTTTCACCAGCAGCTACTCCAAGGTATGGTGGGAAAATAAGGTTTCCTGCACCAAAGAAGATCGCAAATAATGCGAATCCGCAGACGATCATGTCTGAGTACTTGTTTCTGTTTTGCATAAATAATGCCTCCTTTAAAATATAATTATGATAAAAAAATAATAAACTTAATTAATTTACAACCGAATGTTGCTCACACATAAACTTTTATAAATTTCTTTGGTTATTTTAGCAAAAAAATAACATGATGTAAAGAAAATTTATTACGGAATTTTCATTTGTTGGATTTTATGAGAAACTGAAAATCCGTTGATTTTACTGGTTTGCTTGTATACTAGTTTACATGCTTATTTTCTCTACGTGACATTATAGTAACAAATTTTATGGCTTTAAGCAATAAAAAAAGAAATTATTGTTAATAATTCTACAAAAATTTCTTTTTTTGTTGTTTCGTTATATATGTATGAGTTTTATTTTGTGTATAAAGCACAAAATAATATTTTTCCACAGATAATTTCTCATTAAATTATAAGCTCATTTTTAATATTTCATTTATATCTTCTGCAAATAATGGTTTGAATCCATGTTTAGTTCCACCCTCACTTGCCTTTTGAGACATTATATCAAACTTAGAATCATCTATACCAATTTCACTTAACTTTTGATTAAGTTCTAAGGTTTCATACAAAAATTTCTCTAACTCTTTTATTGCTAATTTCGCAACTTGCATTTTATCCATATCTTTATCAATGTCAAACACATTCACACCAAACTGATAAAATCTGCTTACTGTACTATCATCTAATGTATATTCCATCCACCTTGGTGTAATAATTGCAAGTCCAAGACCATGGGTAATGTCATAATAAGCACTTAGTTCATGTTCAATGGGATGGCAACTCCATGGCTGATTGTTTCCGCCATCAATAAATCCATTTATTGCCCATGATGATGCCCACATTAAATTTGCCCTTGCCTCATAATTGTTTGGGGCCTTCATGGCAATTGGCGTATATTTAATAACGGTTTTCATTAACCCTTCCATGAAACAGTCTAACATATATAGGTTGCCATTCATGTTAAAATAAACTTCAATTACATGAGACAAAATATCTGCCCCACCACATGCTGTCAAATATGGATTTACAGAATAAGTTAACGTAGGGTCTAGAAATGAAACCTTTGGCTGTATTTTACTACTTGCAATTGCAAGCTTATCTTCGGTTTCAATATTTGAAATAACTGCACTTGAATCCATTTCAGATCCAGTTGCTGCTAGTGTTAGCACCGTTATAATAGGTAACGCCTTATCCGGATTTGCTTTTTTTAAAACAATATCCCAGCTATCACCTTCGTAAAAGGCTGCTAGACTAATCGCTTTAGTACAGTCAATTACAGATCCTCCACCAACGGCTATTAAAACATCTATGTTCTCCTTCTTGCAAATTTCCGCACCTCGATTAACTGAAGTGTGCCTTGGATTTGGTTCAATTCCTTCTAATTCAAATACTTGTGCTGAAACACTTTTTAGTTCCTTCATTATATTATCATAAAGTCCACTTTTTTTGATTGAACCACCGCCGTATGTTAATAACACTTTTATTCCATATTTTTTCACTTCTTTCCCTAAGTTACTTAACTTATTTTCACCAAAATATACTTTTGTAGGTATGTTATAAATAAAATTTGTTTTCATATGGTTACTCCTTTTCTCCTTCTTTCTTACTGTTTAGTTTTGTATTTATTGATTTTCCCTAATATTTCATCATCATAATCAACACTAGGATCAATCCAATCCGCCTTTTTAAATGCCCACTTTGCATACTCTAAATCAACCGATTTATTTTTTATACAAGCATTAATATAATTTCTTATTCCTTCAGCCCTGGAATATCCATTGCTTAGTTTTAGAAGTTCTTCAAACTGGAGAAGTTCACTAATCACTACTTTTTCTTCTACCATGGATAACTCTTGTTCCTCTTTAATTTCTATATATTTTTTCCTACTTGGTCCAGAATTATGAGTTTCAAAAAGAATGCCACAAAATATATAAGGTAATCTATCCTCTAACTTTATTTCTGAATTATCCATTAAAAAAACTTTGCCATTAAGCATAATGCCAAAATTCCCATTAAATTCATAGTAATATTCTTTTTTAGTTAAGACACTGCCGTTTACGTTTTTTAATACACTTCTAGTTTTTTTACTCTTAAATTCAAACAATTCAAATGATACAACTTCTCCATTAATAGAAAAAGATAAATCTTTATTTACTTTCCATTTTAATTCTTTTGCTTTTTGCACAAGAGTATTTATTATTTTAAACGCCCTGTCTCTATTCTTCTCAGAAACAATTCCACCAATCCATGAAAAATTACTAGTTGAGTTTTCATATTTTGTGTTCCAAAATCTGTCAACTTCTAATACATTGATTTTAATATTCCCTGTTTCTTCCTCACTTAAACTTATATTTTGTATTATATCCTTAATTTCACTACAGTAATCTGTACTATCAATTAGCTTTAAGGATTTTGCCTCTCTCTCGATTTCCTCAAGTTCATCCTTTGGTAGAAACTCTAATTTGCTATAGATCATATTGCACCTCGCATCCTCTCAGCTTTAATTCATCATGTGTGTTTTTTATTATAACATCAAAAATCACTATTTATTATTTAATATTCAACTTTTATATTTTTATTAAAATAGTTATATATACTGGTGTCTTGTCACCTGTATATATTTATGGTATACTTCAATTAGTTTGCCCTATCGCAAACCTATATTATATGAATGTTTTCATATCAGGAGGAATGAAATGAAAGATTTGAAACAAGAAATTATCAAACTAAAAAAAGAAAAAGATATTGCAATCTTGGCACACTATTACGTGCCTAATGAAATACAAGACATTGCAGACTATGTTGGAGACTCTTATTATTTAAGTAAAATTGGCACAGAACTAAAACAAGATACAATTTGTTTCTGCGGTGTGTCATTTATGGGAGAAAGTGCAAAAATATTAAATCCAACAAAGAATATAATTATGCCTGATTTATCTGCAAATTGCCCTATGGCACATATGGCTTCTATTGATAAAATCAAAGAACTAAGAAAACAATATAAAGATTTAGCTGTGGTTTGTTATATTAATTCTACTGCCGAACTAAAATCATATGCTGATGTTTGTGTAACTTCATCAAATGCAAAGAAAATAGTTGAAAAATTACCAAACAAAAATATTTTTTTCATCCCAGATGAAAATTTAGGTAGATATATTGCTTCAATTGTTGATGGTAAAAACTTCATATTTAATGATGGCTTTTGCCATGTTCATGCTCAAATAACTGCAGAACACGTAAATACGGCAAAATCACAACATCCAAATGCAAAAGTTCTTACCCACCCTGAATGTAGAGAAGAAGTGACAAGTCTATCAGATTATGTTGGTTCAACTTCAGGTATTATTGATTTTGCAACAGCAAGTGATTGCACTGAGTTTATTGTTTCAACTGAACTCGGAGTTCTATATGAATTAGAACAAAAAAATCCAAACAAATCTTTTTATCCCGTATCTGAGCATATGATTTGCCCAGATATGAAACTTAATACATTAGAGAAAGTTCTTGATTGCATCAAAAATAATACAAATCAAGTTAATGTTGACAAAAATCTAATCGGCACATCTTTAAAACCTCTAAACGCTATGCTTGAGCTTGCAAAATAAAAGGGAAAGAGTGTGATATGAATAAAGTTGATTATATAATTGTAGGTAGTGGTATTGCAGGGATATTCTGTGCATTAAACCTCCCTACTGACAAAAAAGTTTTAATAATAACCAAAGATGCTATAGAAAATTGCGATTCTTATCTTGCCCAAGGTGGGATTTGTGTCAAAAGAAATGAAAATGATTTTTTTAGTTTTTTTGAAGACACAATGAAAGCAGGTCACTTTGAGAATAACAAAGAATCTGTCAAAATAATGATTGAAAACTCAAGAGAGGTTATAGATGATCTAATTAATTTAGGTGTCGAATTCACAAAAAGGAACAATGAATTAGATTATACAAAAGAAGGGGCTCATAGCATTCCTCGAATATTATACCATGCAGATATAACTGGTAAAGAAATTATGACTAAGCTGATTAAGAAAGCAATGCTCCAGGAAAACATAACAATTATGGAGTTTACAGAAGTTATTGATTTAATATCATCTAATAACAAAGCTGCTGGTGTAGTATGTTTAAACAAAACTGGTGATATAATCCAAATTATTGCAAACTATGTTGTGCTAGCAACAGGTGGTGTTGGAGGCCTTTATCCTCATTCAACAAATTTCCCTCACCTAACAGGAGATGGACTTGCTATAGCTATTAAAAACAATGTAGTTCTTGAAAATGTAGATTATGTACAAATCCACCCTACTTCACTTTATCAAAATAAGTCAGGTAAAAGTTTTTTGATTAGCGAATCTGTTAGAGGTGAAGGTGGTATTTTATTAAACAAAGCATATGAAAGATTTACTGATGAGCTAATGCCACGAGATGTTGTTTCAAAAGCAATATTAAAGCAGATGGAAATTGATGGCACTGATCACGTATGGCTTTCATTTGAAAATATAGATTCACAAACTATTTTGGAACATTTTCCAAATATATACAAGGAATGCCTTGAAGCGGGTTTTGATATAACAAAAGAACCAATACCAGTTGTTCCAGCTCAGCATTATTATATGGGCGGCATCAAGGTAGATTCAAATAGCAAGACTTCCATGGATAACTTGTATGCCATTGGAGAAACCAGTTGCAACGGTGTTCATGGTTCCAACAGATTAGCAAGCAACTCTTTACTTGAAGGACTAGTGTTTGCAAAAATTGCAAGTATTCATATGGAAAACAATTATGAAGATAATAATATAACAACTATTCCATATATAACAGGCACAGGTGCTACAAAAGATAAAACAATTACTGACTATGTAGATAATATTGTGAAAGGAAATATCAAATATGAATATAAGTAAGCAGACTTTACTTTTAAATATGGATCCACTTATATTAAGTGCATTGAGAGAAGATATTACTCAAGAAGATGTCTCAACAAATGCTGTTATGCCGATCCCAAAAGATGGAACTGTAGATTTAATTTGCAAGGAAGATGGTATAATTGCTGGTCTAGATGTATTTGCAAGAACATTTGAACTACTAGATTCAAATATATCGTTTGACTTTTTTTACCAAGATGGCGCTAGTGTCAAAAAAGGAGATTTAATAGGAGTAATTAAGGGCAAAATCAACGTTTTACTTTCAGGTGAACGTACAGCCTTAAATTACCTTCAACGTATGAGCGGAATTGCAACTTATACAAATGCAGTAGTTTCTCTTCTTAAAGACTCTAATATTAAATTACTTGATACTAGGAAGACAACTCCTAACAATAGAATATTTGAAAAGTACGCAGTTAAAGTTGGTGGTGGTCACAATCATCGCTATAATCTATCTGATGGTGTAATGCTTAAAGATAACCACATAAGTGCTGCTGGAGGAGTTATAAATGCAGTTAAAATGGCAAAATCTTATGCCCCTTTTATGCGTAAAATAGAAGTAGAAGTAGAAAACATTAATATGGTTAAAGATGCATTAGTTGCTGGTGCTGACATTATCATGCTTGATAACATGACTGTTCCAGACATGAAAGAAGCTATCTCACTTTGTAAGGACAAAGCTTTAATTGAAGTCTCTGGCAATATTACAAAGGATAATATAACAAAGTACATAGAACTTGGTGTAGATTATGTTTCAAGTGGTGCACTAACCCATTCTAGTCCAATTTTAGATCTATCATTAAAAAACTTAAAAGAGATTTAAAAATCACTTAAATTTGAAAGGAGATTATGATTAGCTATTATGCTAACATATAAATTCAAAATGAATATTAGAAAGGAATATGATGTTGTTGGCCCTATGGACATTCCATCAAGTGCATATTACGGCATCCATTCATTAAGAGCAAAAGATAATTTCAATATTACAGGGTTGCCTTTGCATCCACGTTTTATCAAAAATATTGTTTTAATAAAAAAAGCAGCAGCTTTCACCAATTTCCAATGTGGAGATTTAACAAAAAGTCAATATGTAGCAATTGATAAAGCTTGTAACTTCATAATTGATGGGAACCTATATGATCAATTCATCGTTGATATGCTTCAGGGTGGTGCTGGTACATCATCAAATATGAATGCAAATGAAGTTATTGCAAACAAGGCAATAGAACTACTAGGAGGCAATAAAGGTGATTATTCTATAATTCATCCTAACGATCATGTAAATATGTGTCAATCCACCAATGATGTAATTCCAACCGCGGGCAAAATTACAATTATCGAATTGATTACAAATCTAGTTGATTCTCTTCAAAGATTAAATATCGCTTTGCTTGATAAATCTGCAGAATTTCATCATATCATTAAAATGGGGAGAACCCAAATGCAAGATGCCGTTCCAATGAGACTAGGTCAATCATTTGAAGCATATGCTCATGCAATTGAACGAGATATTAAATGTCTAAACTTGCAAAAAGAGTTTATAAACGAAGTTAATCTAGGTGGAACTGCAATTGGAAATTCTATTAATGCTAACAGTGAATATCTTGAAAATATAGTTTCAAATCTATCTGATATTTGCGGGATCAACCTTCGTAGTTCGTTGGATAAATTCGATGCAACTTCAAATTTAGATACCCTAGTTAGAGTTTCTGGTGCAATTAAATCTTGTGCAGTTTCCCTTTCTAAGATGTGTAATGATTTAAGACTTATTTCCAGTGGCCCAACTACTGGAATTGGTGAAATCAATCTTCCACCAAGGCAAAACGGCTCAAGTATAATGCCTGGCAAGGTAAATCCTGTAATTCCTGAGGTTATTAATCAAATTGCCTATCAAATTATTGGAAACGATACAACAGTAACAATAGCTGCCGAGAGTGGTCAATTAGAGTTAAATGCTTTTGAGCCAGTAATCTTCAAAAATATTTTTGAATCGGCTGAGTACCTCACTAACGGTGTTAATACTTTAATTGAAAATTGTATTATTGGAATTACTGCAAACCAAAAACGCTGTCATGAGCTTGTTACAAACAGCTACAGTATGGCAACAATACTAAGCCCTGTCATTGGATATAACAAAGCTTCACAAATAGCCAAAGAAGCTCAAATGACTGGCAAATCCGTTAGGCAACTTGTCAAAAATAATGGACTTGATGTGGTTTTTGACAAAATATTAAAAGACACATTTAGCAGCGAAGAAGTTCTTACAATATATTCAGTTTAACACATTTTATATCAAACTAAAAACTCAAGGTTTCTACAATTCAATGTGAAGCCTTGAGTTCATTTTTTATCTAGGGAATTGCCTTCTATCATAACAAGGTAATTTGTGATTTGCCTTTTTTATATTCTTTTGAACATACATCTTGGCATCTACGTGACTTAGAATTTCTTCAATAGACATATTGTCCATATCATTGTAATCTAAAACTCCAAAACTAATTGATACAGGAAATTCTTTCTTTTCCTGACTAATCTTTTCACTCAGCTTTTTCATTTTTTGTGTTGCCGATATTTCATCATCATTCGGAAATAATATAATAAATTCATCTCCACCAACACGACAAATAATCTCGCCATCATCACTACTCATACGCATCATCTCTTCTGCTACAAGCTTAATATAGAGATCTCCATTTACATGTCCAAAATTATCATTAACATACTTTAATCCATCAAGGTCTATTAATGAAATAGCAAACAGCTCTTTTTTGTCCATAAATTTATTAAGTGACTGTATGCAAAATCTTCTATTATATGCACCAGTTAGTGCATCCAAAAATGCTAAATTTTCTAATTCTCTTTTTTCTACACGAGCACCAGTAACATCTGAAATTAAGTGAGCATATGCCCTTTTGCCATCCCATTGAATAATAAATGATTTTGCGTAAAGGGTTTTGTCCTTTTTAGGACAAGTGTATTCTAGGATTTGTTCTTTGTCAGTATCCTTGTAACTCCTAAGATCTTCCATAAAAACACAATCTCCACCGCAATCAAATTCGTCACATTCTGGATTGTAAAATTCTTTACTTGCTGATTTATTTATATAAAGTATATCCCCACTTGATTCTTCAGTAACTACAATCCACTCTGTCAATCCGTCCATTACAGCTATTAACAGATCCATTGATTTTTCAAGGTAGTTTGTCTGTTTACGTAGCTTGTTCTCTCTATCTTCTAGCTGTGAAATCATAGCATTAAAAGAATTGGAAAAACTACCCAAAAAACTAACCTTTTGGTTGTAGTCCCCATTTGCGACCTGGTTTGCTTGCCAAGTTAAATGTTTTAATCCCGCATGAAGTTCTTTTAAGTGACCTGCCAAAAAATTGTGTCTATCTGGTGGTGATGCATCTAGCTCCCCTTTGGCAAGTTCTCGCAAAAATTGATTTGCCTCAAGAGTGCACTTAGATAAATATGCCACCGCTTTTTGGATATCCTTAAATTCTTCATCAACTATATAATCTTCTTCTAAAATAGGTTTACTCATAATAATGGCCATTATTTGTTTAAGCAGTCTTTCAGTATTGTTAACCATATCATTATCCTTTTTTTATTACTCCTCGACAACAGCCTCAAAACGGCAAACTCTCGAGCCCGTTGCCCAGCAATCAACTTCCGTCACAACATATTTTTTCTTTGTATAAACTTTAAGAATTCCAGCAAGGAATCCTTCATCATAATTACAAACAGTTTCTCCTGTAATAGGTAGACCTGAGCAATCTAAATCTTCACCAACAGTTAATATAGCCTCTCCTGTTTTGGCATCAAATTTCTCAATTCTCAAAATACCGATTTTGTTAGTTTCCAAAAGTTCTTGCAAATGTGCAATAAATTCATTTAATGGAAGATCTAACTTAAGCAAATTATTAGCAAATTCACGACCTGCAAGTTCCCCCGCATTTCTAAAAATTTCTATTGTTTTTTCTTCACCAAACTGTTTAGATAGTTCATCCTTAAGTGTAAACTGAAATAGCCTATACACAAAAACTGGCATTTCCTCACCAAGGTTGCTTCTCCCATCAGAAACATCTCCTATACAGTCCCACGAAAATTTATTTTCGTCTATCTTATCAAATAAATCCAACATCTTTTTATCTCCTCCGATCCCCTTAATTAGTATACTTCCGGATATTATAACAGTAAAATCCGCCACTTTCAATGTCAAAAGTAGCTTTGCACATCACATTTTTTATCTCATGTTTTTTCATCAATCTTATTTGTTATGTTCAGAAACTATGGCAAAGAAATGCAAATCTTCATTACTGTCATTTATTAGCCCGTGGGAGTGTCCTAATGGGCAATAATGACACACACCTTCACTAACAAATTCGAATTCATCATTATATGCTACCTTACCCCTGCCTTTTGTAATATAGATTGTTTCGCTATTATTTTCATGGCAATGAACACCAATTGAGCTACCTGGTTCAAGTTTACCTACCAAAATCTTGTTATTGTTATCAACAAAAATATGAGCTTTCATTTCTCCATCACCACCATGAAAGTTTGGTGTTACTTTTTCCTCAATTTCATCAAAATTAATAATCATACTCGTCTTATTTCCTTTCGCAAACAATTTTTTATTATCATTATAATACACTTGCAATTGTATCACTTAAATTGTCCAATTAAAAGAATAAATCTAAATATCTAATACAGTATTGATATCATAGTTTCTAAAAATTTCATAAGCCTCTTCAACTTCTTCTTTTGACGGTGTCTCAAAGGATGTAAATTCTTCTAGCATACCCATAGCAATATATTTACCCTTGCCAAGTTCATGGTATGGTAGAAGCTGGACAGTTACAAGCTTCATATTGTCATTAATGAATTTTGCTGTTGCTTCTAAATTATCCTTGTCATCATTTACGCCTTTTATCAATGGAATTCTAACTGTCATGGGAATCCCTATATCATAAACTTTAATTGCGTTTTGTAAAATATCATCGTTATAGACTCCTGTGTACTCCTTGTGTTTGTCCCTATCCATATGTTTTATATCGAAGTAAATATAATCTAATTTCTCTATAATATCCCTGACAACTTCAAAATCAAAATCTCCGCTTGTTTCAATACACATATTAACCCCAAGCTCTGAAATTGCCCCAACAAGGCTCCTCAAAAAATCATATTGCAAGAAAGGTTCGCCACCCGAAAAAGTAACTCCACCACCTGTATGATTATAAAAGACTAAATCTTTTTTAATCTGATCTAAAACATCATCAACATCCACATGACGCCCAATAACATCAAGGGCTCCTGTATAGCATGCATTAGCACATACAAAACATCCTCTACATTTTTTTCTACTTGTAGCTACTTTTGTTGGATCTAATTTCTGTAAACAACTTGCAGCACATTTGCCACATTTAATACACTTTTCTCTATGAAAAATAAGTTTTGTTGCCATTGTCCACGACTCTGGATTTGCGCACCATTTACATCTCAAATTACATCCTGCCAAAAACACAATAGTTCTAACGCCTTCTCCATCATGTATTGAATATTCCTGCATATTTAAAATAATACCTTTTTTCATTTCTTTTTTCATAGAAATCTCCCCCTTTATGTTATCTAATTGCTCCATGAGGTGTACGTGCAATAATTGCTTCTTGCATTTCATTTGATAAATTTACAAACTGTGTGCTATATCCTGCAACCCTAACGAGTAAATCCCTATACTCTTCTGGATTTTTTTGAGCTTTTCTCAAAACCTCCGTAGAGATAGTATTAAATTGAACATGGAATGCGCCTAAAGCAAAGTATGCCCTAATAACATTTCCAAGGTCTCTTTTGCCTTTAGCCGAGTTAACCATATCATCACTTAATCTTAAATTTAGTAAGGTTCCTCCTGTATGAACCTCATGGTTCATTTTGGCACTAGATTTCATTACTGCCAAAGGACTAACAATATCACTTCCTGCATAAGGTGATACACCTTCTGTAATCGGTTTCATAGCCTCTCTACCACAAGGTGTAGCTCCTATTACTCTACCAGTTGGTATATAATTTGAAATACCCATAAATGCAGAATTAAATTTAGATCCAAATATATCCTTGTGCTTCCTTGTCTCTCTATAATAAAAATTAGCAAGATTTCTAGCTATATCATCTACATAATCGTCATCATTACCATATTTAGGTACAGCTAAAGCCTTTCTCCTCAATTCTTCAAATCCAACAAAATTATTATCCAAAGCTTTATTTAGTTCTTTTAGACTTATCTGCTTTTCTTCAAAAACAAGTTTTTTAATAGCTGCTAGAGAGTTTGCAACTACTGCAAGCCCAATACCTGTAAGTACAGGCCCCACATTATAATGGGCACCTTTATTTGACAAATCACGCCCAAGCTTCATGCAATCATCAACACATGTTGATAAAAATGGTCTTGGAACCATTTGCATATGTAATTTTTGTGCAATAATCGTTGATAACACACTATGATGTATTAAATTGCTCAATTCATCATATACTGCACTTTCAACTTCGGAATAAGAATTATATTCTGATGAATTATCACTTATTCCCATTTTTATATTTGTAAGTCTACTTTTCCCACTATTAAGCGCATATTCTAGTGCTGCTGCAAAATTAACATTTACAGCGGCAGTCCACTGCCCTGTTTTCCTAAAGTGAGGGACAACACATCCGCAATTGCTCCAATCTCTTGCATCTTCTGGTTCATAACCTGCTTGCAACAGCATTTGTGTTCCTGCTTGATCATTATGAATAGCTGGGAATCCAGTACCCTTACTAACTAAATCTGTAACCTTATCCAAAAACTCTTGAGGACATGTAGAACTAATTCTAACACTGATTCCAGGTTGATGAGTTCTAACTTGATCCGTTGCGTCTAAACAAATGTATGAAAGCAAATTTGTTCCATCTGCCCCATCTCTTTTTTTGCCACCTATTGTAAGGTTTTGAAATTGATTATAGCCTGCAAAATATCCCGCTGTATTAGCAGATATTGTCCAAACCCACTCCGAAAATTTAAGCCATAAAGCTTGAACTAGCTCCTCACCCTCTTCTTTGGTCATTACATTATCATTTACATCTTTATCAAAATACGGAAACATATATTGATCAAATCTCCCTGGATTAAGTGCCAAAGGATTTTCAGAAATTATGCCACCAAGTTGAACAAACCACACAAATTGAATTGCCTCATGAAAACTTCTTGGAGGATTCGCCGGAACATTCTCACAAACCTTCGCTATTTTTTGAAGTTCTTTTTTTCTATCTAAATCTTGTTCTTTTAATGCCATCTCTGCCGCTAACTTACTATATCTTTGTGCAAGTATTATTATTCCTTTGCTAGTTAAAATTGTAGATTTATAAAATATAATCTTTTCATAATCTTCAGGATTTGAGAAATCTAAATTATTAAGACATTCCTCTGCTTCTTTAATTTTTCCATTAAAACCATTTGGAAACAATACATCTTCATAATCAGGAGTAATTTCACCCACTGCCTGTCTCCATTTTGAGTCATTATCTACAATTCCAGTATCAACTGCGATTTTTTTTGTTTCTTCTGGCAAAATTGCCAAGAAATGTTCTTCAAGAGATTTGCCTTCCCAATAAGGAAAAATCTCAGCTTTGACAAATTCCCTTTGTTCATCAGTCATTTCATACGGATCTTGAGGCCTTTTATCAAACATTTCCATCTCTTTTGAAACCCATTTCCATGAGAACTCAGGAGTCAAGATTCCACTTCTCCTAAATTTGCCTGCGGTCCCAACAATTAATTCATCATCAAATATTTTTATATCAAATTCATTACAAAAATCATAAAATGCCTGAGCCTTTCTAATCGCCACAGGTTGGCCTTCTGTCCTTTTGTGAGATTCTGTATATATTCTAGCTCTCTCTGTACAAATTGATGGTTTAGAATTAACGTAATTCTGTCTTAATCTCTCGATTCTATCTGTCTTACTCATCATGTGCCTCCTATTTAAACTATATCCCAAAACTGCTCGGTACGTTATAACGCACATCTTAAGTATAAGATATCCCTTAAAGTTCAAAAAGTCAACAAAAAAGGGCAAAACAATCGTGTCATCTGCCCCTCTAAATTATCTATATTTAATTACATTATGAAAAATAACTTTTTCATTGCCATTATTTGCATAGGTATGCTCATATTTTCCATCAAAATGTATCACACCACCACTTGGTATAGTGAAATATTCATCGTTAATTTTCATTTCAAGTTCACCCTCTATAACTGCAATATATTCATTTAAAACATTGTTATGAGCAATGGACTCGTGTACACATTTCGGATCAATTTCAATATGCAAAAAATCTATACCTATCATCGGATCAAATGGGAACAAATTGTAAACTCTCATTGCTCCATTTTCTTCTTCTAACGGATAAATATCATCTACTTTAGTCACTTTGTTTTCTTCATCTTTAATAGCAATAAAGTTAGAAAAGGTAACCTTTAGCCCTCTGGATATTTTCCATAATGTTGAAATTGTAGGGACTGATTCGCCTCTTTCAATTTGACCTAACATGGCCTTTGATACACCTGTCATTTTAGAAGCCACATCAAGGCTAAATCCAAGTTCTTTGCGTATGCTTCTTAATTTATTACCAATATCTGGTTGCAATTTTTCCATATCATCACTTCCCCATTCCGTATTTATACATTATATATTTTATATTACCACAATATTTATATTTATCAAGTGAGCCTTTAATATTATTGAATTTATATTTAAAAAATGATATACTGAATAATCAAGTATATCTAAATATACTTAACTTGACATATAACTTAGAGCTTACTTGTAGGCTCTTTTTTAATAATTATAGAAAGGTATTAATTATGATTAGAATAGAAAATTTATCCTTTTCATTTCCACAAAAAGATTTATATAACGATATTTCTTTTACTTTAAACCCTGGTGATCATTGTGCTTTTATTGGTACAAGTGGCAGCGGCAAAAGTACTCTTGCAGAAATGATTATGGACAACGAAAAATATTTATATGATGGTAAAATAGAAATAGACCATTCTTGTAGAATTGGACATATTACCCAGTTTTATCTTCACGACAAGGGAGATAAGACAACTGTATTTGAATATATGGCAGAAGTTTTTATCACTTTAGAAAACAAACTTGCAGAAATTTGTACAAATATGGAAACTGCCTCCGATCTTGAACCTCTTCTTGAAGAATATCAGACTACTTTAGATCAAATTGAAGCTGTTGGTGGTGATGATTACACAAACACAATCGAAAAAAGTTTAAATCTTGCAAATCTTATGCACATAAAGGATCTACCTTTATGTGATCTTAGTGGTGGAGAATTTAAACTAATTCAAATTATTAGAGAAATGTTACGTATGCCTGAACTAATCATTATGGATGAGCCTGACGTATTCTTGGATTTTGAAAACTTAAATTCATTAAAAGCATTAATTAATTCCTTTAAAGGTATGCTTTTAGTAATCACCCATAATAGATACTTATTAAACAATTGTTTTAACAAAATAATTCATCTTGAGAACAAAGAACTTCAAGAGTTTGAGGGAACATACGTTGATTATAACTTCTCTCTGTTACTAACTAAAATCGAACTTCAAGAGCTTGCTCTTGCAGATGAGGAAGAGATTGAAAGAAATGAAATCCTAATTGATAGACTTAGATTTATAGCAAGCTACAATTCTGAAGCTTCTCGTGGAAAGGCGCTAAAAGCTCGAGTTAAAATAAATGAACGTCTTCAAAATAGAAGAGTTCATTCACCCTTTGTAAGTATTAACAAACCACAAATAATGCTCTCTACACAAAACCCTGCTGATGATGATGTAGCCATGTCATTGAAAAATTTGAGTATTTCTTTTGATGATGTTCTTCTTGAAGATGTTTCTTTTGAAATTAGCGCTAAAGATAAGGTCGCAATTATTGGGCCAAACGGAACAGGTAAAACAACTCTTTTGAGAGAGATTTTCAACAATTCAAATCCTGCTATTACTATATCTGAAAATATATCAATGGCATATTTATCTCAAAAACAAAACGAGATGCTAAACGAATCAAACACAATTTTAGATGAATTCTTTGAAATTGGTTTCAAAAAAAATCAAGATATAATTGATTATATTGCTAATTACGGTTTTAATGAAGAATATGCTCATCAAAAAATCGGATCTCTTTCAGGTGGAGAGAAAAACGTTTTACAATTAGCTAAAATTTCATATAGTGATGCAAACTTATTATTATTAGACGAACCTACTAGCCACCTTGATACATATTCACAAATTGCTCTAGAGGAGGCCATTGCTAATTACAACGGTGGAATTTTAATGGTATCTCATGATTTTTATACTATCGCAAATTGTGCTGATTATGTTATACTAATTGAGGATAAAACAATACGCAAAACTAGTATGCGTAAATTCCGAAAAATGATTTATGCAAAACATTTTGACAAAGATTATTTAGAATTTGAACAAAAAAAGAAAGACCTAGAAACTCGAATCCAGCAGTGTCTTGAACTCAAAAATTTTGAAAGTGCAAAGAAAATTTCTGAGGAACTTGAAATTCTAATTGATTCAGTCAAGTAAAGTTTTATCTTAGAGGTATATTTAGTACATTTTAGAGAGGTAATTTATGATTAATTTTAGAGATGTTGATCACAGTAACTTTCAGGCAGTAATTGATATGGATGTTAATGATGATCAAAAAGGTTTTATGGAAAACAATATGTATTCCCTTGCAGAATGTGTATTTGAAGACACATTCCGCACTAAGGTAATTTATAATGATGATGAACCAGTAGGTTTCATACTTTATTATTTTGTCAAAGATGATCCAGACTACGTATTTCTACACAGGTTTATGATTGATAAAACTAAACAAGGCAGAGGATTTGGCAAAACATCGTTACTTGCTACAATGACTTTATTTAAGGAGGAATTCCCATCAATTAAATGTGTTGAGTTAATGCATTATCCTGATAACCTTATTGGCAAAAGTCTATATGAAGCAGTTGGCTTTGATAAAACAGGTGAAGACAGACCAAGTGGTCCTTGTCGCTGCGAAGCAGACACAACAGATCCAAACCGTTTTGTTGAAATCGTAAGACGTAAATTCTATTAATCGCACGAGAATATCCATTACAATAATGGATATTCTCTTTTTTATTATTTTTTGACTGGTATAATCCTTTCGTCTCTTACGCACTTTACAAATAAAGTTGCAAGTTCCGGATCAAATTGTGTTCCTGCACCTTTTTCTATTTCACTAAGAGCATATTCAACTGACAATGGTTTTTTGTAGCTTCTCGTTGAAATTATAGCATCAAAAGTATCTGCTATGCATAAAACTCTCCCACCAAGAGGAATATTCTTTCCCGAAATTCTTCTTGGATAGCCTTTGCCATCATATCGTTCATGATGTCCTAAAACAGCAGGTACCACATAGTCTAATGAAGGCAAATGTCTAATTATATTTACTGAGCTTTCAACATGCCCTTTCATTATTTCATACTCTTCGTCGTTAAGTCTCCCCTTTTTATTCAAAATACTTTCGGGGATTCCTATTTTACCTATATCATGAAGCAATGCAGCTTCGTAGATGATTTCAATTGTATCTTCATTAAGCCCATAAGCCTCTCCAAGCCCTGTAGCATAATATGCAACATTTTTTGAATGGTCAAAAGTATAGTGATCCTTTGCATCAATGGCTGCTGTTAATGCAAAAATTGATGATGCATATTCATTGTAAACAGAAGGCCTGTCCTTAACACTTTTAGTGCTATTTTTGCTATTACTCTCAACATTAATACCCGTAGAAAGCAAAATCCCGTTTTTACCACTTCTCTTTACCTGATACACTGCCATACCGGTATAATGTATCAATTCATCTACAGTAGAGGCTGCATAAGGAATAGACGAAATGCCACAGCTAAAAGTTAATGCTTTAATTGTAAAACATTCTTCTCCCATATTAATATTATACACCTGGTCACGAATATTCTCTGCCAATATCTTTGCAGAAAGCATATCATAATTAGGCAAAATAATACCAAACTCCTTACCATTAGGTCTACCAGCATAGCCCTTATCTCCAACGCTCATTTTAATTATATTGGCAATTCTCTTTAGTGCCTCATCCGCTTCTTTTCGTCCATATAATTCATTGTATAGTTTGAAATCATCAATATTCATACTTACAAGGGCTAATGACGAACCATTTCTAAATTCAACTTCTTTTTCTAACTTTTTGTAAAAATATTTTCGATTTAGCAGTCCTGTAAGTTCATCTGTCATAGCTTCAACACACATTTGTTTATATAGTCTTGAATTTTTAACTGCAATTGAGGTTATTGAAGCTATAGATGTTAAAAATCCAAGTTCATCCATAGTATAAATACCCTTGTTTGAAACTTTAGATATTGCAACAATGCCTTCTAGCTTATTATCAAATTTAAGAGGCAAAAACAAATTTGTTCCCATCTCCTCAATTTGTTTTTTTTCTTTTTCCCATAGAGACTTATATATTGGCATACTCTTTAGTTCATCCAAAAGTAAAATATTATTGTCTTTATTTAATTGTTCCACTATTGGATTTGATACTGAAATTCTAATGCTTCTATCGTCAAGAGGGCTAGAAGATTTATTCATTTCATAATAATCTTCATTTCCATTTAATATAAATACATATATGCATTCAACTTTAGCAATCTTATTAATTATGTCTATTAGCCTTGTTATTATTGTATTTGCATATAAACCATTTGATATGCTTCGACCATATTCATTTAGAGCCGCTGTCTTTAAATTAGATTCTTTTACAAATATCTTATCAATAAATTTGGTTAAAATATAATAACACACCATAGTCATACACATAAATGATATAGCAATTATTATAATTTCTAATTCTCTATCATTTGTAATATACTTTGATACAAAGTATTGAATCTCATAAATAAAATTCACCAAGCAAAGTATAGACATAATCCCAGTCGCTACATGGCACACACTCTTTGATACAAGTAATGTAAGCTTAAATAGCCTTTTTTTGTATAGGGAATATCCCATGCACATAGCCATGAACAATGCTGATATTAGATCAATTGGAATACTATTTAAAGTTGGAAACGCCAAAAACATTTGAGAAATAAATATTACAAATATGCCTAGAATTATCGGCCCCATTTGTTTTTGTAAAAGCACATCCTTTTTGTAACCTTTAACTATAACCCAAATTATATTAGCAATTATTCCTCCACAAACAAGGAAACATACAATTACTCCCATATCGATAGAATAAACAAAATTTCTTTGCCCATTAACCATTTCAATTTCTGGTGCCTTTAAAAACATACCCGTTTTGAAATTTATCACTATCATAGCTAAAACTAGAACAGGCCAAACTTTAAGTAAAAATGTTTTCTTACTATTTGTAAAATAAACCATAAATACAAGCAAAGCATAAGATAAAATAAACAAACCAAGTATTGAAATGTGGAACCAAACTTTATACCCAGGCCAAAACATAGCACGCATTCCAATTGATCCACCAGTCCACAATATTCCACAAACTAAACTAAATATAAACGCCGATATTTCTTCGGTCTTCTTTGCTGCCATAAATGACAAGAACAAAAATACATATCCCAAAAAAGCTATAACAGGAATATAAATGTAACTAACAAACATTATCATTTACCTCCATTAGCTTTAACATATCAAATGATTTTGGGTTTATCCTTCGTATTTCCTTACCTTCTGATTCTTGATACTTCAAAAATGTTCCGCACTTCACAATAGTAATTTCCAGTGGATCCATACCCAAAATAAGTTTTAAGTCTTTGTAATCATGATCAACATATTTAAAATATATTGTCAAATGCTCTTTTAAGATTTCCTTGCTAACGGTTAAATTAGAGAAAGCCTCTGGCTCCATCTCAACATATAAGTGCATAAATGGTTTATTATTATTTGTATACTCTTTTTTTGCAGTCCAATCTTTGATAGGCAAGTTAGACAAATTTATCGCATTAGAAATTGTTTTTTCAGATATCCTAGTGAATCCTGCAATATCAATAATATTTGTAACTCTATCAATATATTTAAACCTTGGAATATTTGTCTGATCTTCTTTATTTCTCAATCCTACACACCTATATACATCTCCTACTCTGTAACGCATAAAAGCTCCACCCTTTAAAACAGAAATGACAAGTTCATACTTCTCTCCTTCAATTACTTGATTCATTAAACATGTCTTTGGTATATAGCTTTCATCTTCAAAACTCTTTTCCATTTCCTCTTCAGGAATAAATTCATAAAAACAAGTATCAGGAAAAAAGTACATGCCATTTCTAGTCCATGTTTCTGTACCAATAATTGATGGTTCTGTTCCTGCAAACAACTCCATAGGTCTAACTCCCCATAGCTTTTCAAGTTCATCCTTATAACAATTATTATCTGTTCCTGCCACCATAAAAGCCTTTAAAGAAAATAAATCTTTAGGCATTAATTCTCTATTCTCCTTTTTGCAAATTCTCTTTGCTCTAAGGTAGCGTCTAATGGTTCTAAATGAATGCTTTGTCTTAGTACTTCCCTTATCTTTAGCTGCCATTAAACTTAAACTAATAAAATATGCAACACTGCCAAGACCAAAGAAATAATCAATCCCATGAGTCAATCCAAGTTTAAAACCTTTTTTGTTCCTCTCACCAAATGACATTTTTTCAGCTTCATTTACTGGTGGCAAAAACTTAATTGAAATCTCATCGTTTAACGCTCGTGGATAAAGACCTGTAGCAAAAGGTAATGGTGCAAGTCCATACAAAAATGTATCAGTATTCTTTACGTTGAAATTTCCCCTCTCTTTACTAGTTCCAAGTATCATACATGCCAAAACATTGTTCTTGTAAGTATTTAGCATCGCCTTTGTATATGGTGCAACCTTAACAGGCTGAGTTCCACCTTCCCAAGTAGTTTGAATCCAAATAATTGGAGTATCTGGCAAGGCCTCCTCTCTCTTTTGAAGTAAGAGTTCTGCGTAATCATCATACTTAGTTAATGGAAACATTTCTCTAAACTCGTCAATTGACTCTGGATTTTTATTCTTTAAAAGCCCTTTACCTAAGGTTGAGTTTTTCCAAAGATTTAACTGTTCCTCCATTAACCTAAGCTGCGTATCCATAAATTGATCAATAGAAAGATCCAAAAAACCACAATACTCGTTCCATATTTCTTTTGGACTCTTGTTCTTTAACTTTTCCTCAAACTTCATAACTAAACCCCTCTCTGTCTTTTTAAACAAGCCATAATACTCCTACGTGTAGGTATTAAAAACGGAACTTTAACTTTATATTCATCATAATCATCAAAAATCTTTGGAAAAATTATTATATCTTGCATTATAATATACAACATATTTAATATAGAAAAAGTCACACTGCAAATGATAATTTCCCTTGTTGGCATCAATAAACTTATGGACGCAAAGAAAGCAATAAACCATAGGACTCCAGGATGTCTTGATAACGAATACATTCCCTTCGTGCAAACTTTTGGTTTTGAATTTGTATTTACATAGGTTTCCTTAAAAGGAATTGCAAAGAACAAAGTATAAATAAGAAGCACAAGAGAACAAACCCCTGTGCTAAAAAAGAATACAAAAATAGAACCACTTTTGGTTATAAATTTGAAATTATTTAATATTAAACCAAAACTGGAGCATGTAAGTGTTATTGAACCTATAGCAAAAAAGCTACACAAAATCTTTGAATGGAAAATTACTGAATTAATGTCGTAAATAAAATACAACAAAAAAGCCAGTATCCCAATCATCAAATACACCATACTCTATATTCCTTTTTTATCAACTATACAACTATACTAACCTGTATTATACCATTATTCCTTATAATAATCAAATATACATTTAGAAACGTGCTAAATTAGAAATTTTATTTCTCAACAAAGCCGCTTCTCCATCCATCTTCTGAGCCTTATTAATCAATTCACTCATTTGGGCCTTTTTCTTCTCAATGCCTTCTTGTGATAAATCATTGCCTTGAACATTTTTGCTATCCGTAGATGTGTCTTGATACTTTTTGAGATACTTAATATCCTTATTTAATTCCCTAGCAATTTGTGCAAACTCTTCATCCAGTGTTCTATCAACCTTAACTGTATCTATCATTTCATAATAAGGTACAACCTGTGGAGTTAATAGTATTTCTTCAAGAGATTTATCAGTCAAAATTTCTTGAAATAAAACGTGTTCCATTGCTTTTAAGTTGTCCGGATGCATAACCTTTTTAATTCTCCAAAGTGCATCAAGCCCTTCTGGATAAAGTAGCAAAATTCTATAAAATGGTGTTACTATCATATCCTCAAATGAAATCCCCATATCTTCATTCATAAACTTGTAATACGACCTCATCTTGTCTCGTGAAACAACCATAGCCTTAGCATTTTTATCAATTTCTTTGCCACCTTCTCTAACCTTACGTTTTGCGTTTTCCCATGCAAAAATAAGACCCATAAAGATTAACATCATTTCAACCTTAAGTGGAATTTGTACTGCCAAATCGTCTGTCCTGCCCCTTGAGATTTCACCAAGGTAAGTAACTTCATCAAGAGATGTCGCATTACCATAAGCAACAACTGTTGCATTCATCATAGCTGATGTTACCTCATAATTCGGATCAACGGCTTCGAGAAATTCTCTAGCAATAGCTTTATAATCCGATGTAACTGTATTTACAATTAGGTTCTCATTTTCAATAATAATTTGGGCATCAATTAAATCGTCCGTTCTATTCTGCACATCAAATAATTTTTGATAAGCAATATCAGTTTCTTCTCGGCATTCATTTTTAACTTGATCATATACAGTTTTATATGCACTCAAAAATTCTGAAACAGTAGGAAGTTGTTGTGTCTGAACATGCTCCGTATCCTTAGGTATAGTCTGACTTTGATTTGTAGTAGTTTCTCCACTTCCCATCACTGCCATATAAAGTCCAGTATACTCACTTTGTAATCCTGTTTCTGTTAGCACGCCTACAATATCATAATTACCTGGATTTTGTTCTGCTACTTCTATAAACTTATGTTCAAAGCTTTTAACTCTTTCAAGTACCGCCCCTTTTGGATTCATATCATACAAAACCTTCATATATCCATCCATTGTAGATTTCCAAACATTATCCATAACTATTTCACCTCCTTCATAGAGATAAAATCATATCCAAGTGGATCATTCGATGGTACAGCTATACAATTAGCAGTATGCCATTGTTCCTTTTTTCCAATTTCTATTAGCTCTTTTTCATTTTCCTTTGCCCACTTTTCAATTCTTTCTTGTTCTTCTTTAATATACCCCATACTAATTTCTGGTACATCATTTTGGTTAGAAACATCATTAACAAATTCAATGAAGTTCTCTATACCTTTTTCAGTTGCCATCGTGAGATCCCTATAGACACGGTCTTTGACAAGTTCATCAAAAGAAGTTCCTAGATTTTGAAGCTCCAACAGTCCATTTTTAATATTATCAAACGCTTCTTTACGATGTTTTTCTTGTGGGTTACCCTTTAAATTAAAATATGCACTAAAAATTCTACCAAAAACTTCTTTACGTTTAGCATATTTATTTATCTCATCCTGAACACGCCTATAGTCATCTATCCATTCTTGTGAAAAAGGATAGTCCAAGAATCCACGTTTTTGTAGTTTTTCTTTTCGTTCATAGTGAATTGCAATAACATCATCATAGTGAATTTCTTTCATAGCTTTAATTCTTAGATTAATACCATCAAGTTCCTTTGCCTCTCCACCTCCCAAGTAGAACTTTGATTTTTTGGTCGCTTCAGTTACTTCCATAGCGGTCTGAAAATTTTGACTTTCAATCCAGTCTGCCATTTCATTGTAGTAATTAATTTGTTCACTCGAAAACTCAGGATTTAGTTTCTCTCCTCTAAGCCTGGTAAGCTCAACAAGTTTCTTCATTTCAGTGTACATACTATCACCTTCCTTATTCACTTTTTATAACTTATTCCATATTATATTTGCAAAAAATGCAAACCATTAGCAATTCTATTCTATATCTTTATTATACCTATTTTCATATTC
The DNA here is from genome assembly GCA_036637375.1 of Anaerovoracaceae bacterium. Taxonomy (GTDB): domain Bacteria; phylum Bacillota; class Clostridia; order Peptostreptococcales; family Anaerovoracaceae; genus JAVWMQ01. The sequence goes on along the minus strand of JAVWMQ010000021.1, from coordinate 7,376 downwards.
TGAAACAGGTAATGGCTTATTAATGTAATAACCTTGAACCAATGGACAATTAGCTTTGTTAAGTAAGTTTAATTGTTCAACGGTTTCAACCCCTTCTGCAACAACATCCATGCCATATTCTATACACAAATCAATTATACTCTTTACTATTGAATAGCTTATCTTGTTTGATACAATTCTATCTATAAGCGTCTTATCTAGTTTGACTGCTGAAAATTCAAGAGCAGATAAAATGGATAAGTTAGAATAATCTGATCCAAAGTCGTCCATAGAAAGTCTAAACCCAGCTGAAATAATATCTTTACCAATTTGACGAATAGTTTCAATTTCAAGGTTCCCAATACTCTCTGTTATTTCAATCTCAATTAAATCCCTTGAAACCTCATATTTATCTGCTATGTTGCAAATTGTATTAATCAAATTAGGTTCTACAAAGGTAGAACGTGAGAAATTTAAAGATATTCTGTAAACACTTCGTCCTTCTTTACCCCATCTATCAAGTAATTTTAAAGCTTCCTCAAATATAAATAAATCAACATACCTTATGAAACCAACCTCTTCTAGAAGCGGAATGAATTTACCTGGAAGTATCAGATTTCCGTCAGTATCTTTAATTCTAACAAGTGCTTCAGCACTGCAAATTTCAAGGGTATCAGTATAAGCCTTTGGCTGTAAGTACATCAAGCATCTTCCCTCTGAAATTGCGCTTAATAAATCCTTCATTATCTCATTGGCTTTATTTGTTCTCTTAGGTGATACGTTTCCTTGTTGCCTTCTTGTTGCAATCATTAATTCATCTGCCTCATAAATTAGTTTTTCAACAGAATTAATTTTTTCAGACCATGTATGCCCCATCGTAACATTGCAATTAGGGAATACCTCAAACCTTTCTTTCAAAGATTGAATGTCCTCTATAAATGTATCATAACTAATATCCGGTAATAAGACTGCAAAAGTCGCACCTCCATAACGATAAACAGAATCACTTCCACACTTTTCTTTGAGAATTTCTGCTACATTTCTAATAACATCATCACCAAAAGAGTTACTATATTTAGCATTTAATTCTTTTAAATTATTTATATTTGCAATAATTGCTCCCATTGATGATAAGGAATCAACATTAATATCTCTAATATAATCTATTAGACTATTTCTTGAAAGCGCATTTGAAAGCATATCAAATTTAATACGATACCTATTAAATTCCATACCTTTTCTCTTAAATAATTCACTTAAAAGGAAGTACGCTAATGCATGTATTGTTGAAATATGTTCCATATTCTTTGTTGGATTATCAATACCAAGGAATCCCACTACCTCATTATCTGATGCATATGGCACAACATATAAGGCATGAATACCTTGATCTGCCAAAATAATATATTCTGGATTTGTTGCAGACATAGCATCCAAATCATTTATTAATATTGCTTGGTTTGTTTCGTATGCTTTTTCAAAAGTAGGAACATCAGTTAATAATACGCCTTTCAAATTATCAATTTGCGGGGAAACTCCCTTACCGCACCACTCAAAAGTATTATCTAAACTTCTATTGTCCTTATCAACCTCAAGTATATAAGCTCTCTCAGCACCATAAAAATCACCTACAATAGATAAAACCTCATTCATAGTTTTTGTTATGTCTTTTTGCATAGAAAGTATACTAGAAGCCTTTAGTATTACTTCTAATTCTATTTCATTTTTTTGAGGAGTTTTCACATCCACACCTGCTGGCACAAGTTTAATACTTTCTCTTAAAAGCATTTCTTCACTTTCATTATATAAAATATTAGGTTTAAATACGCTGGCAGCTGTTGTAGCTAGGAAAGCTTTTCTGTATGCTTTTTCAAAGGTGATATTTTCATTATGCCCAAAAACTGCAGCACCCATCTGATACACAGCATACTGCTCACCTGCCGTTGTAAAGAATGTAGGATTATGTAATATATGCAGTATATAATCTCCCAGTTCAGTAAACCACTCTTTTGACTTAATATCTCCAAAGAATACTACAATTTCATTTTCGTCTGTACGTGCTGTAATATTAACATTACTTATAGAGTACCTAAGCTTTCTATTAATTGAAATCATTAATCTGTCAATTATAAAGGCTCCAAACCTTTCAATAATCTCATTAATATTCACAATTTTTATAGAAGCGATTGCCCATAATCCACTTTTTTCTTTGTTTATTTCAAGTTTCTTTTCTGCAACTGCCTTTAGGGTAGCTCTCGTATAGAAAGTTCCGGTAACATCAAATTCAGCCTTGCTATCAAGCGCAAGCTCAAGTTTTTTTCTTTCATTTGTATTTCTAACATATAAGAACGCATATACATGATTGTTGTATGGACTTGTTAATAGCTGAACAGAATGAGCATACCAAACAATCTTTCCATCATCCATTGACATTCTATATTCATGATAAATCCACTCTTCCCCTTTTAATAAAGCTTCTATTAGAGATTCTCTACCAAAAGTATTTGAATAGTTAATTTTATCTTCCTCATTTTTTATACATTTTGCAGTGCTAAAAAAGGCTTCACTATAACTTTCACTTTCTTTAAATGGGTACTTACCTTTATCCGGACAAATTGAATATTCAAACTCATTTTGAGTTAAATTAATTTTGCCATAAAAAACCAAATCATTCTTAACTAAAAGGTGCAATTTTTCTTCTTGCTCAAATCTCAAACGTGCATCTGCAATATTTTCCAGAGTTTCACTAATTGCTACAGCCTCTACTGGATTATTGTTACTATCATATATACATCTATATGATATTCTAGTAAGTACATATTCATCACTTCTAATCTTAGCTTTTACAATTACGTTACCCTCTGGTACCCCAGAAAAAATGTTTTTACATAGTTTTCTAAATTCCTTTGCTGAACCACTGTGTATTGTTCCATCAGCAATAAGGCTATCTGGAATATTATCCACAGTAGCCTCCTCTTTAGAATAATTAGCAAATACTCCACCTGCAAAAGTTAATCTGCGCGCTTTAATATCAACTTCAAAAGTTTCTAGTGCACTCATTTGATAAATATATTGTAATTTTGCCCTAACAACTTTTGCAGTTTCTTTAATATGTTCTTCTGCCACTTTCGCTTTGGCATCTACAATCATTTTTGTTCTTTTTTCTGAAACATCAACAACACATCCATTTAAGAATCTTACTCCATTTGCATCCGTTACAAAGGATCCCCAAACATATGTCCACTTTTCACTATTATCCTTTGTATAAACCTTAACCTCAAGATCTAGCAATTCTCCATCAACATTTTCAGACTCTAAAATGTCTTTAACCATGGAAATTGAATCTTTATGAAGATAGTTCATTGCTTTTAGACCGGTACTTTTCCTCATATCATCAATATCTTTATATCCATGAATTTCATAAAACTTCTTGTTACCATATATTACTGTAAACTCTTCGTCAATTTTAATTTTAAAAATACCAATTACACTATTAACAGTAAATAGCATTTCATTACTTTGTATTAATTCTTGCTTTTGGTTAACTATGTCGGTGATATCCGTTTCAATTGCCATCATAACAGGATTGTTGTTTTCTTCATATGGAATTCTAATAATGCTACCCTTGAGCCATCTATCCCCCATAATAGGATTCACCCTACAAACATAATCAGCTACATCTCCTGTTTTCACAGTTTCTCTAACCTTTTTTTCAAGCCAATCTCTATCATCTGGATGAATATTATCTAATGCATCTCCACCTACGATACTTAGCTTGTGTTCTCCTTCCAGATTAGAATATATTGGACTTACATAAATAGTATTAAGTCCTATATCACTAACCTCAAACATAATAATCCCTGCTGACATATAATTCGTAATTGCATCTACTAATAGCTGTGAATGATTTTTTGCTATGTCCTCTTTGTTAATTACTGCCAGATATTTCCTAACATTATCATTTGAATCTCTAATAATTATAATATTTACGCGACACCAGTCATATCCACCATCCTTTAGACACAAACGAACGGCCATTCTTCTTTTGTTTTCTTCTTGATTACCTATATTAAACATCTGATTTTCAAAAAGCTTTTTGTCATCTGGATGAATTCCAGACAAGTCAACATTCCTAGAAAATAGTATTTCTGGCTCTTGATCAGATATTTTATAATTATAAAAATTCTCAGATGCCAAAAATTCACCTGTTATTGCATTTAACTCTACCGAAATAATGCCCATCTTTTCCATTATTTTTCGGTATTTTTCTTCGTCATTTGTTTCAATCCATAATTCATTGTTATGCTTCAGTGCTTTTTCTAGCCTGCTATCTTTCAAAAACTTCAACTGATTATCTGCTCTACTATTGTCTATTGGTGTTGGAGAAGTTTTTGATGCCAATTCCTCCATACTTGAATCATAAAATACATAACAATTCCTGCCGTTTTCCTTTGCTTTGTACACAGCAATATCTGCATTATGATATAGTTCATCAAAAGTCTTACCATCTTTTGGGTATAATGCCACTCCAAGACTTCCACTAATACCCATTTGTTTTGCAACTTCAAAGTTCATTAGTTGACTAATAAATTCTATTCTCCTCTTGATAGCTTCTTTAAAGGATATATTCTTTAGGCAAATCATAAATTCATCTCCGCCAATTCGCCCTATAATATCGCCTTTTCGTAGTATGGATTTTAATCTTCTTGATACTTCAAGTAAAGCATTATCACCTGCAATATGCCCTAAAGTATCATTTATCTGTTTAAAGTTATCAATATCCAACATTATTATTACATGGTGGGCATTTGGATTTAATTCAATTAAATTATTAATTGAATTCTCAAGTGTGCTTCTATTTAACAGCCCAGTCAATGAGTCAATTTCAGATTTTTCTTTAATTGCTAGCTCCGCCATCTTTTCTTCGTGGATATTCTCATAAATCAAAACACCTTTAACATTATTAGTACCAGGATATTCAACCATTCTCACTGTTAAACGAATCCACTTATATTCAAGCTTATCTTCCGCGTAGCTCCTAAAGCTTAAACTGTCCTCTGTTTTCCCAGCATAGTATTCTTTTAGCAGTCTCTCTAAGTTTAAGAACTCTAAATAGTTTTCAATATCATCTTTATATATTATTGTATTTGCCCAGTGCATCGTTCTTTGATTAAATCCAAGACTATTGTCTACTTCAGATGCAATAAGCAGCTTTCCTCTAGCACTTTCAAGTTCATCTAAGGTCATATTGTATTCAAAAATTGCTGTCTTCTCAAGTGGAAGTTTAGTAATATTTTGCTTCCAAAGTTCATAAGCAAGCTCATGTTCCCTTTGAGCTGTAATATCTTCCATAGATATTATTGCATATTTAGGTTTTTCTTTTTTGTCATATATAATGGTATAATCCGCATGATACCAACAGAAATCTTCTGTACCTTTACGTCTCATACGCATATCCACACTACCCTTAGGTTCTCCCCTTTTTATTTTATCAAAAAACTCTAAATAGGCATTTTTTGTATCTGTAGAAATTACACCCTTTTCTATCTGCATTTGTACAACATTTTCAATGGTAATAAGCGTAGTATTTAACTTCTCATCAAAACGATGTTGATACATCGTTTCTGTTTCAATATCAAATCTAGCAATTGTCTTTCCACTTTGCTGAGAGGCAATTCTATATTCTTCTTCACTAATGCGCAGTTTTTCTTGTTCTTCATTTACATACTTTTCATTTCTCCTAGCTTGTATAAAAATTACAATTAATATTAACATTATGCACGCAAAAATTATTATAACCATTGTCATTGCTTTATCTGAAGTGTTTTTAATCGAACTATAGACCACTTCACTTGGAATTCCATTCACTAGCATCCAATCATTAACACCAAGAGGAACATATATTATATTTGATGTGTTGCCACGATAAGATACATCTAAAATTCCATAATAACCTTTAGCTAGTTCCTTTTTTAGCCTTGTACTAACTTCTGGAGAAGCACTATCAGAGGCCTTGTACGCATCAATTAAATTGTTATAGCTTTCAAATAAAGTTCCTTTTCCAAACAGGTCATCATTAATCCCACTATCAATAACAACCTCACCATTCCTATCACAAATAAAAGTAGATGACTTCCCATCAAAAGCACGTGTTTTAATTATGCTTCGAAGAGTGTCTTCGTTATAACTTCCTAATAATGCTCCAACTACTTCTTTTCCTTTTTTTACTGGAACCGCTAAAATAAATCTAGTTGTATTATCAACTTGAGTTTTTTCAACCTTTTCAAATGACTTAACACCATTCATTACTGATTTGAAATATGCTCTATTTGCTACTATAATTTTTCTTCCATCATTTAGGTATCCGACACCATCAGGACGCAAAAAAGCCATATGACGAAAAACTGATTTGTTAACAATTGCCGTCATACTGGCTCTAATATGTTCTTTATTAAAATCATTATTAATTACCAAAAAGTTACTAAAAGTTTCAAGCAATGAAAACTCACCCTCAAGACTTGTGTTAAGGGTTACTGCTTGTTCACGAGTAATATCTGTTAATTGCTCATAAGCCTCATTCTTGGCATTTTCTTCTGCCCCTTGCTTATAATAAGCTGCACTAAAAACAGTTACAAGTGCTAAAATTATTATAATACAAATGTAACCTATTTTGCGGTTTCTCCTTATGTTATCCTTTACCATTTGATACCTCTAAATGCCTTCTAACATAGTAATATAACCAATATCAACAAATATCCTATTTTTAATTATACAAAGTTTAAATAACACTGTCAATACATTCTCAACCATTGAAAATCAAGGTTTTTAAAGTTATTTTTGTGATTATGTTATAGACATAAAAAATAATAAATGTTAGTATTATAATAATAATTATTATTAAGGGGTGGTATAAATGATAAATAAAATAAAAGGTGGGTTCACCTTGGTAGAAATTATTGTAGTTTTAGTAATTTTGGCGGTTTTAACTGCCATAGCAATTCCATCATATATTGGATACATTAATAAATCCAAAGTAAAAACAGCTATGTTAGATTTTAGAGCTTGCAAAACTGCCATCCAAACTGTATTGGCAGAAAACCATAAAAAAAACGATTCATATTTTATAAAAAATCTTGATAATCAAACATATCCTGGTAGAACACCTTTATCCAAGGAAGTTTTTGAATTAAAAGAAATTCCTGGCGGATCAATCTCTAGCATTGTAATTCGGCAGAATAAATTATCTGAATTAACATATAGTACAAAAGATCATGTAAGAATAAGATTGTATAGTGACGGAAAGATTTCCATTGAAGATGGCACACCAATAGAGCCGCCAGGTGGTTCAGGTGAAGATTAAACATTAGGGTATTTTTAAAACAAAAGGACGCAATTTG
>JAVWMQ010000020.1:0-32670 GCA_036637375.1 Anaerovoracaceae bacterium | reverse complement strand
TTTTTTATACAAACTATGAAACCCTTGTAATAGTATCTATTCTTTATGTATTTTTTCCATCAATGCATCAATTTCCCACATATTATGGGCACATTGCTGTAAATGCAGGGCAGAGGCTTCACTAATTTCACCTTCGCTTTTGTATTTAAGTTCGTGTTCAAGGCTGGCCCAGGTATCCATAACAATAGTTCTAATTTGAATTTCTACAGGTACCTTTTCAACTCGATCTGAAAGGAATACAGGAACAAGAATTACAAGATGCAGGCTTCTATATCCACTTTCTTTAGGGTTTTTAATGTAGTCTTTTTCTCTAATTAGTTCAATGTCATCTTGCTTAATTAGTAAATTGGCAATGTGATAAATATCATCAATGTACTTGCAAATTACTCGGATCCCAGCAATATCTGTTATTTTTTTGATTCCTTCTGTGTTTACGTCATAGCCCTTTTTGATAACTTTTTCAAAGGTGCTTTGGATAGACTTAACTCTTGATTCCATGTGATGAATTGGGTTGTAATCGTGTTTGACTTGGAATTCATCATCAAGAATCTCAAGTTTAGTACTAATTTCCTTAATTGCGGCATGGTAGAGGTTCCTAATTTCCAGAAACGTTTGAGCCTCCTGAGCCATAGGCATTAGTTCTTTTGGGATTAAAGTTAAATCAATCTTAGTGCTTTCACTTTTTTCTATTATCATAGTTTCGGTGCCTCCTTTTTTTTAATTATAACATTATCAATTTTAAATGACTATACAAAAAAAATAAGAGTACAGTCACAATGCTTTAGGCAGAAAACCAATACTGTATATAGTAAAATAACAAATTTTGTATCTTTTTCAATATACAAAATTAATGTATTATTAATATTACGTTATGATATTTTAGGAGGAAAAATTATGGAAAATTCACGTAGTAATACTTTTGTATTCAATTCAAAATCAATGGCATTAGCTGTAAACGGCATTTCAATTGCTCTAGTGTTCTTATGCACATGGCTAATTAATATTAGATTACCAATAGTTGCAAATGGTGGACTTGTACATCTTGGCAATGTAGCTTTATTCTTAGTGGCTGTAATCTTTGGTGCTAGAACAGGTGCTATTGCAGGTGCATTTGGTATGGCGCTTTTTGATTTAATGGGAGGATGGTTCTTGTGGGCTCCATTTACTTTTGTCATTGTTGGATTAATGGGATATGCAGTTGGAAAGATTACAGAAGGAAAGACTAATACCTCTTGGATTGCTTTAGCTATCTTCGTAGCTTTAGTCCTAAAAATTGTGGGATATTACATTGCAGAAGGCTTTATTTATGGTAACTGGGCAGCGCCTATGGCATCTATACCAGGGAACATTGTGCAAATTGGAGTGGCAGCAGTTATAGTGATACCTTTTGCAGGCTTAATTAAAAGGCAGGTATTGAAATGTATAAAATAATGACACCAGGACCAGTTCAGGTAAGTGAAAATGTTAGAATGGCGAGAAGCCTTGAAGCAACTAATCCTGATTTAGATCCAGCATTTTTCGATTTTTATAAAGAAGTTTGTGATAAGCTTGCGCAAATAATGGATTCTAGTCAGGAAGTATTTATTCTTGGCGGAGAAGGAATCTTAGGATTAGAAGCAGCTTGCGCATCATTAACAGAAGTAGGAGATAGGGTCTTAATTATTGATAATGGTATTTTTGGCAGAGGATTTGGGGAGTTTGTAAGTATGTATGGCGGTGAGCCGATTTACTTCAAAAGTGATTACAAAAATCCAATAGATGTAGAAGCTCTTAGAGAATTTTTACAAAGAGATAATGACTTTAAATATGCAACAATGGTTCATATGGATACACCAAGTGGTGTGTTAAATGATGTTGAGGCAATTTCAAACCTATTAAAGGAATATAGCATTTTATCTGTTGTAGATACTGTAGCAGGAATGTTTGGTGAAGCTATTTCAGTAGACAAAGGTAACATAGACATTCTATGTGCAGGCTCACAAAAAGCATTATCAGCACCTCCAGGGCTAACAATGGTATCAGTTAGTAAGGCAGCTTTTGATTCAATGCTTAACAGAAAAACAAATATTTGTGGCTTTTATGCAAACCTATTAATGTATAGAGGTTATTATGAGAAACAGGCATTCCCATACACAATGCCAGCAAGCGATATTAATGGTCTAAATGCTGCAGTCGACAATGTTTTGGCAGAAAAAGGCATAATTGACAGGCACAAGAGAATTGCAACAGCAACGAGAAAAGCTTTAGTTGATGCTGGGATTAAGTTGTACCTAGAAAGCGGATTTAGCAATAATGTTACAGCATTATATGTGCCAGAAGGGGTTTCTGATAAGGCGATCCTAAACCATATTAGAGATGAATATGGTATTATGCTTGCAGGAAGCTTAGAAGAGTTTGATGGTATGTTAATTAGAATTGGGCATATGGGCGAAAATGCTAAGAAGGAAGATATGGAAATGACTTTGGAAGCATTTCAAAAAACCTATGAAGATTTAGGCATTGAACTTAAATGCAACATTAAGGAAGCATTTAACAGATATTATTAAAAATTAAGGGATACAGCCTATCACAAGGCTGTATCCCTTTTATTTTGCAAAGAATTAATCGCAAAGACCAAGTAAATACATTCTAAGCCAGTTATCATTATCTATTGCAGGGTCGTATTCGCCGCCCTCGCATTTAAGTGAAAATTGCTTTTGGTACCAAAATTTTCTAGCTTCAGTTCCATCCATAATATCAAAAATTTCATTATACATAATTGTTCTCCTTTCGATTACCTTGTGGTATCCTGTTGTTAATCATATAATACACCAAAAGAATGAAAAAACATGTCATTTAGTTGTGACTGGTGGTATAATATTAAAAAAAGGAGGTGTTTTATGTCAAAAAACAAGCAAAGTTTAATATTTTTGACTGAAATATTAAAGACAACGGATGAAAATCACCCTATAACGGCAAATAAAATTGCCGAGATTATGTCTAGTAAGTATGGAATCCCAGTTGAGAGACGTTCCATCGGTAGAGATATAAGGCTCCTTAGGGATAACGGAATGGATATCGTTTTTTGCCCTGATAACAAACGTGGCTGCTACTTGGCAACTAGGGAGTTTGAAAACTGGGAATTAAAGGTTTTAATTGATGCAGTAAATCAAGCAAAATTTCTCAAAAAGAGTGTTAGCGACAGCATTGTAAATCGCCTTTTGAACCAAACTTCAGAAGCCTACAAGGCAGACCTTAGGGCAACCACACCAAAGAGAATGCAAATAAAAACAAAGAATAAAACTACTCAAAATAATATAGACACGTTGTTAAGCGCCATAAGTCAAAACAAACGTGTATCATTTCAGTACTGCCATCTTGACAGTACGCTTAAATTAGTTCCAAGAAAGGAAGGACGCAGGTACATTGTCAGTCCATATTCCTTAATTTGGAATAACGATATATATTATTTAATTTGCAATCATAATGGTTATGACAATCTTAGCTACTACAGGTTAGATAAGATGAAGTATATTAACCAGCTAGAGCAGGATTCTGTAAGCAAAAAGGAACTTCTAGGTCCAACATTTGAAAACAAAATTGCAGAGTTTATTGATGGTTCAATTCATAGTTTTGGAGGCACTAACAAAATACATCTAAAGCTAGAGGTGAAAGCGCAAATGCTAGATCACCTATATGATGAGTTTGGTGAGAGCCTTATTTTTGCCAAAACCATAGAAAATTCAACAGATTATATAGCCATAATTAATACATCTGAAAACCAAGGTCTATACTATTTGCTACTCCAATACGGAACTAGTATCAAAGTGTTAGAGCCTCAAAATGTAAAGGAAGAGTACCTAAGGCTGGTGCATGAAATACTTGCTAAATATTAGATAGCTATAATATATACCAGTAAATGGAAAAAGTAAATATAAATGTAAAATATTACCTAAAAATTGTTATTTTGATGAAAAAGCAATAAAGACAGTTTTTTTTATTCAAAAAAGTGGTATTATATAGTATTATGTAATAAATAAGTTTATTGAAAAAAGAAAGGAAAGAAAAAAATGGAAAGTGACAGTGGATCGATAATGCAATTTGTGTTACTCGGAGTTTTAATTATTGTGAATGCGATTTTTGCAGCAGCGGAGATGTCTATAGTATCTGCCAACAAGAACAAAATTAATGTTATGGCGGAGGAAGGAAACAAACGGGCAGTGGCTTTGTTAAAATTGCTAGAGCAGCCAAACAAAATGTTATCTACAATTCAGGTTGTAATAACACTAGCAGGATTTTTGGCAAGTGCGTCCGCATCAGTGACCCTTGCAGATAATGTTGGAAAGGCGCTTGAATCATTAGGGATTCCGTATGGTGAGGAGTTATCAATTGTAATAATAACCTTGCTACTATCTTATGTAACACTTGTTCTTGGAGAATTATTCCCAAAGAGGATTGCCCTAGCGCACCCAGAAGCTATTTCTCTTAAACTTGTTAGACTTGTCATATTTATGTCTATAATAACTAAACCTTTTGTATGGCTACTTTCTAAATCAGTAGAAATTCTACTAAAGATAACAGGCCAGAAGGATGAGTTAGATGAGGACGAATATTCAGAAGAAGAAATTATGACTATTCTAGCTATGGGGAGAAATAAAGGGAAGATTAAAAAAGAAGGTACACAAATGATTAAGTCAGTGTTTGACTTTGACGACAAGGTTGTGTATGAAATTATGACACCAAGAACGGAAGTATTTATGATAGATCTTCTTGATGACAAGGAAGAGTATATGCCAGAGCTTATGGAGCTTCGACATTCTCGAATACCTGTTTGTGAAAAGAATATTGATAATATCATTGGGATATTACACATCAAAGATTATATTAAGGAAGCTGCAGTGGTTGGTTTTGATAACGTAGATATCAAAAAAATACTTAGAAAACCATACTTAGTGCCAGAAACAAAGAAAATAGACGAACTATTTAAGGGGTTTCAGGATATGGACACAAATCTTGCAGTTATCATTGATGAATACGGTGGATTTAGTGGAATTGCAACGGTTGAGGATATTGTAGAGGAAGTAATGGGTGATATCTTTGACGAGTATGATGAAGCAGATTTACCTATTATTACTATTGATCAGACCCATTTTGTTGCCCTTGGTAGCATTTCTTTAGATGATCTGGCGAGAGAAACTGGAATTGTTCTTGAATCAGAAAACAATGAATCACTAGGTGGTTTTATAATTGACGAAATAGATGAAATACCTTCACCAAAGGATATTAATCGAGTGGTTAAATATGCTAACTTTGAATTTAGGCTAATTGACATTGACCATAACCAAATTAGGAAAGTTGATATTAGGGTATTGCCACCAGTTTCCGAAGAAGAGTAGGATTCTGTCATAGTTAAATAGTATAAGTATAGCCACCTTGCGAGCCATAAAGGTTCGTAAGGTGGTGTTTTTGAGAAAAGAGAAAAGAGTTATATGGGAAGTTTTATTGAGCATGACAAAAAAGGTAAACATTACAAGGAACTATTACTTATGGTGTTAATCATAGGGCTAATCGTAGGGTTAGTTCTTTTTACTTATGGAGACCAAATTGCAAGGGACAAAGATGAGGAAAAGGCAATTATAGATAAATATGCCCATAATGGTAAGCTGATTTATGTTGCAGATGAAAGTACACCTCCAATTAGATTTTTGGATGAGGATGGGGTGTTTAAAGGTGTAGTTGTAGACTATATGGGGCAGCTTTCTCTAGAAATTGGTGCGGAAATTAAGTGTATGCCCTATCAATGGGACAAGGCGCAAAAACTGTTAAAGGAAGATAAAGCGAATTTTGCAGATATGTTTATGAGCAAGGAACGTTTAAAGAACTTTGCTTTTTCTGATCCAATATACTATCTTAGAGGTGCAGCAGCAGTTCGTCAGGACTTTAAAGAAGGGGAAAATAAGGTTAATGGACTTGTAATTGCAACAGCAAAAGGCGATTTTTCAAATGAATATCTCAAAGATAACTACAAGAATTCTAAACTTGTATATGTAGAAAATGTAAAGGAAGGAATTAAACTTCTAAAACAACACAAAGTTGATGCAGTTGTAGGTGATGAGCCTATTGTTTATCATTATATACAGCAACTAAAGTTAAATGGTGAAATTAAAATTTTGGAGAAGGAACTTTATGAAGAGCCAGTTGTAATTGCAGTTCCAAAGAACCAAGAAGAATTAATACCAATTGTAAATAGAGGAATTGACAAAATAAACAAAAACAAGCAATTGGAGCAAATTCAAAGGAAGTGGTTTGGAATTTCAGCGCCCCTAAAAGAAGTTTATGATAATGACAAATTGATTTCATACATTATTGGCATTATAGCTGTTGGATTAATAGTAATATTTACAATAATATTAGTGAACAGGAAACTAAAACGTGAAGTAAGGATTCGTACAAGCGAGATTGAAATGGCGAATTATGAGTTACAAAAAATCATTGATGATATGCCAGCTTCAATAGCACTTATAAACGGAGATAAAGGAATCACCAAATTAAATAAAGGGACGGTATTTGATTTAAGTGAAGATGGAATGGAAATAAGAGAATGTAAAGACGTATTTACAAACTTATGCCAAGATTGCAGTAATTGCATCATTGATGAGTGTATTTCAAAAGGTGGAGAAATTAAAAGGGAGATTGAAAATAGAGGTAAAATTTATTTAATGACTGCTCACAAAATTAATAGAGATACTAATGATACTTTAATGACTGTAATTGATATTACTGATGCAGCTGCACAAAGGAATCTACTGCTACAGTCAGGTAAGATGGTGGCAGTTGGACAATTAGCAGCTGGAATGGCACATGAACTTAGAAATCCTCTTGGGATAATTGGAACACAAAGTTATTTGCTAAAAAAACATATATCAGATGAAAACGCTTTGAAATCTCTAAAATATATAACAGATAATGTGGCAAGAGCTGGAAATATTATTGATTCGGTTATGAACTTTTGGCGTGTTAGCGATGATATACAGGTTTATTACAACCTGAAAAAGGCAGTTAGAAACATTTTAGAGATGCAAGGAGATAATCTTAGCAAAAAAAATATTGAAGTTGTGGTAAACTGTAACGAAGAACTTGAAATTCCATGCAGCATAGAAACTATCAAACATATTTTGGTTAATTTAATGAGCAATGCCATTGATGCCATAGGTAGCAACGGCAAGATTACTGTAAATGGTATAAGTGAAACTGAAAAAGTAATAATAGAATTTATTGACACAGGAAGTGGAATCAAAGACAGTGATTTAGAGAATATATTTAATCCGTTTTTTACGACAAAAGCGCCAGGCAAGGGTACAGGACTTGGGCTTTTCATTGTTTACTCGGAGGTGCAGAAATTAAAGGGTGAGGTTAAGGTTTCAAGTAAGGTTGGTGGTGGAACGACTTTCAGAATTACCTTGCCAAAGAAACGAGGTGAAATAAATGGCAAAGATGTTAAAGATATTAATAGTTGATGATGAAGAGGCGTATAGAGAAACCTCAAAAATGCTACTTGAAGATGCCGGTTATTATGTAGAAACTGCAAGCTCTGGCGAAGAGGGATTGGCTATTATGGAAAGTGAATATTTCCCCCTAGTTGTTACAGATATAAAAATGGACGGTATGACAGGAATTGAGTTTTTGCAGAACATTAAAACAACTTATGAAAAAGATGTAGAAGTGATAATGGTAACGGGGTATGGTAGCGTTGAAACAGCTGTAAAAACCATTAAAATGGGTGCGTTTGGCTACTTTATCAAAAGTCACAGTCCAGAGGAATTATTACTGGAAATTGAGAAAGCAAAAAAGGTAATTGATTTAAGACGAACCATAGATATGAGTTCTAGAAATGAACGTAAATATCTTGTTACAAGCAAAAACGCCAATATGGAAAAAATGTGGGAGCTAGTCAATATGGTAGCTATAACCAATGCAAACGTTTTAATTACAGGAGAATCAGGTGTAGGCAAGGAAATTGTGGCACAAAAAATCCATGAGATTAGTGATAGGCAAAATGATTCATTTATGGCGATTAATTGTCAAAGCTTCCCAGATAACTTAATTGAATCAGAACTGTTTGGACACGAAAAAGGCGCATTTACAGGGGCTACAACAAAGAGATTAGGTAAGCTTGAAGAGGCATCAGGAGGCACTGTATTTCTTGATGAAATAGGAGAAATGCAAAAGGAAACACAAATAAAACTCTTGAGGGTACTTGAAAATAGAGAAATAGAAAGAGTAGGCTCTAACAAAAAGATAAAGGTAGACTTTAGGCTAGTATCAGCAACAAATAGAGATTTATCAGCAGCAGAGCAGGCGGGTAAGTTTAGGCGAGATTTTTTGTATAGAATCAATACAGTTGAAATAAGGATTCCTCCTTTGAGAGAGCGAAAAGAGGATTTGCCTGATTTAATAGAACTTTTTGTTAATAATGTTTCAAAAGATATGGGCAAGAAGATTGATAGTATTGAAGAAAACACATATAGATTTTTAATAGAGTACAATTATCCAGGAAACGTCAGAGAGTTAAAAAATATCATTGAGAGATTAATAATATTTTCTAAGGATGGAGTTTTGAAAATGGAGGAGGAAGTTTATGTTGCTGGTGGCAATACCGTTCAAGTTCAAAATGAGTTACCTCAAAGGGATATGCCTTACAAAGAAGCAAAAGAAAATTTCGAGAAACAGTATATTACGAGTATACTAAAAAGATGTGACAATAATATTACTGCAGCGGCAAAAATAATGGATATTTCTAGACGACAATTATTTAATAAAATTACAAATTTAAATATAGAAAAGGGCAATTAGGAAGAAAATTACATAGAAATAAATTTCCAGGGTGGAAGAAATATTCCATATGAACTGTAAAATCAATAACAAAAACAGCTAGAAATAGCTGTTTTTGTTTTGGCATGATATTTGCTATATATAAAAGTAAGTGAAATTATTAATTATAATATATATTTAGGAGGAAAAAATGGAATTACAAAACAAAAAACTTGAGTTTTATGGAGGACCATGGGTGTCATTCTTGCCATTCATAGTGTTCTTGGGGCTGATTGTAACAACAACATTTATGTGGGGCTCAATTTCTGATGGAGCGCTTTGGGTACCAGCTTTTACAGCATTATTAGTTCCTTTCTTTTTGGCAAAGAATAAATCTAACTATGCAAGTGCAGTTATTGAAGGTATGGCAAGTAAAGAGGCGATTATTCCTGTAGTTTGCTGGATTTTTGCAGGAGTATTTTCAAGAATACTTAGAATGTCAGGACTTGCAGATGGAGTAGCAGGTGTGGCGGCTAACTTAGGCGTAGATAGTACTGTATTTGTGGTAATAACATTTATTGCATCAGCAGTATTTGCAACAGCATCAGGAACAGGATTTGGTACAATTGCAGCAGGTATGGGTGTTCTTTATCTTGCAGGAATTGCACTTGGCGCAAACCCAGGACTAATTGCGGGTGCAATTATATCAGGTGCAGCTTTTGGAGATAACTTAGCACCAGTATCAGATACAACTATTTGTTCAGCAACTTCACAGGAAGTAGACGTACCAGGAGTTGTAAGATCAAGATTGAAATATGCTCTTGCAGCAGGAATTATAACTATTATTTGTATCATAATCTTTGGGACTATGACTAGCCAAGAAGGTATGGCATCAGCTGGATATGAATACAATAAACTTACACTATTAATGTTTATACCTGTAATACTTACAATTTATGTTGCAATTAAAACAGGGGATATTATCATCGCTACAACGATTGGTATTGTTGCAGGAGTTGCAGTTGGTTGTGCAACAGGACTTTTTGATTTAATACAGATTGATGTAGAAAACCCACAAGTGCCAGGAATTTTGGCAGTTCATGGAGAGGGGCTTGACAGAGTAGTTGATGGTGTAATTTATACGGGTATTGCAAGTATGCTACAAGTTTGTATATTGGCACTTTTGTTATTTGGATCAATTTCAATTATGCGTAAAGGTGAAGGGGATTTAAAACTACTTGAAGCCTTGGGAAAAGTTGCAAAAACACCATTTAGTGCTGAAATTACAATTTCTATAATGATTATCAGTTTGTCTGCATTAATGGGATTAAATGCCCCTGCAATACTAGCAGTTGGAGCTTCTTTTGCAAAACCACTTTCTAAGAAACATGGAATCAGTCCATATAGAACTGCAAACTTAATGGATGGTCAGTCAAATACATTTGTATATTGCCTACCATGGACACCAGCAATGGTTTATACTTTAGGCTTTGCAGCAGATGGCCCAAGTCCAATTGGTGCATTTGATGTTATTCCATATGCGTTTTACTGTTACGCAATGTTAGGTGTAATGATTGTTTCAATTTTCTTTGGAATAGGTAGAAAAGATTTAATGGACAAATTACCAGAAGCTCAGAGAGCAGAATACGAAAATAACTAATAATAAATTAAAATGGGCTTCAAGTTTATCTCAATCTTGAAGTCCATTTGTCTTTAAAAAGTATTTCTTAGGTTACTGCTAATATTTCATTTCCTTGTAACCTTCAGGTAATGCAAATATTGATTTATCAACATCAGGAGAGAACTTAATGATTTCAAGTGTTTGATCCTGGTCTTCGTCGTTAATCTTGATACCCTTTAGTGTCTTGCCACTAAAATAGAATGTAATCATCTCGTCTTCATCAATAGTGTATCGTTCAAAATCCATTGAGCTACCATTAAAATCTTCAGAACCAGATTCAGCAAAAACCAGTTTATCGTCTGTAACATCAATAGCTGGGTTGTGATCCATAATATCATCTAGATCAATTTTCATATAAGCCTTCTCAAAATCATCAATCATATATGTTGTGTCATTTAGCTCCAAAATACTGAATTTGCCAGCATTAGAAGTAACAACAAAATGAGAGTTTTCTTTGTCTTTAACTAATTCAACAGTAGTATCATATTTTTGTTCATCGTCAGTAATAACTGTGTTAAATGTCATAGTATAGCTGCCACTTGACATTGCATTAGCAACACTTGTAGAAAGTCTATTTGCTTCCTCCTTAGGTGCATCGTTTTGAGAACCTCCACAGCTAGCCAATCCGAACAAACAAAGGCTAAGCACTAGCACTAGGCATAATAATTTTTTCATAAATTTCCCTCCTAACATAAAGACTTATCATAACTATTATCTTACACTTATATTATCAGTGTAATAGACAAAAGTCCATAGCAAAAAAGTTTATTAAAGAGAAGGGCACTAACCTTGCAAATTGCCTACAAACAAGGTATAATCAAGACTGCTACAGAGTTAAATATTAGAGATAGAAAGGCACGAAATGAAGAAACTTTTAAACATAGATTATTCCCTGGTTCAAGGAACCTATTGGATGTACTTTGGCGTAGTTGGCAGCTTTGCTTCCGTATTTTTGCTAGATCGTGGATATTCAAATTCAGATATAGGACTAATACTTGCGCTTGGAAGTGTTTTGGCAGTAATACTGCAGCCATTTATGGCAGATATTGCAGATAGATCAAAGAAGTTGTCATTAATTGGCATAATAGAATTAATGGTCTTGGCACTGGTAGTTTCCACACTAGGACTTTTTATATTTGAGACCAAATCAATGGCTCTTTCGGCAGTGTTCATATTTCTATATGGTTGGCAGACGGCAATACAGCCGCTTGTAAATTCTCTCAGCTTTAAGCTTGAAGAAAGTGGCGTACACATTAATTTTGGAGTAGCAAGGAGTATAGGCTCTCTTGCATATGCGGGTCTTTGTGCTATTCTTGGAAGTATGGTGACGAAGTTTGGAATTACAGCTATACCTGTTACAGGAGAAATTGTATTAATATTAATGGCAGTCGCTTTGGTGATGACTAAGATTAATTTTGGAAAAGGCAAGGCGAAGGCTACTTCTAGTGGTGAAGATGGTACTTTGTCAGGGGAACTTACAGGAGAACAAAAGGGAATCACTCTTTTGGAATTTATCAAAAGGAACAAAGCCTTTTTAATAGTAAACCTTGGAGTCATCGGACTTTTCTTTAGTAACTCAGTGTTAAATAACTTTATGATACAAATAGTAACTAATGTTGGGGGAGACAGTGGAGATATGGGCAGAATGTTCTCTCTAATGGCAGCTCTTGAGATTCCAACAATGGTGTTTTTTGACAAAATCAGGCGTAGATTTACTAGCCAATTCCTTATTAAATTTGCTGCACTAGCATTTGCAGTTAAGATTGGACTTTGTTTTGTAGCTACAAATGTTACAATGCTTTATTTGGCACAACTAATTCAGCTGGCTTCATTTGCCTTATTCTTGCCTGCTATGGTTCACTTTATTGACGAGATAATGTCAAGAGGTGAAGCGGTTAAGGGACAGGCACTTTATACTATTATGACTACAGTAGGATCAATATTCGCGAGTCTAGTAGGTGGTGTTATACTGGATTTAAGTGGGGCTAAGATGCTTTTATTAGTATCAACTATAGTTACGTTAGGTGGTGCATTGATTATAGTGTTTGCACTAAATAAAGTTAAGAGTAAAGTGTAATCAAAAAAATGAATAAAAAGAGCTTTGTGTAAGTTAAAAACGCACTTAGTTAAGAGGTTTGGTGTCAAACGGTTAAATTAGCTGTTTGGCACTTTTTTGTAGATAGATATTTCTTGACAAAAAAAGAATGGAAATATATAATTGTTGTCGTGACAACAGTTGTGTAGACAATGGATGAAAGGGTGAATTAATTATGTTGATGAATGAATTATCAATAATTGTGAGGCAGATGAGAGTCTTTGCCGAAAGAGAATTTAAAGATATAGAGCTAGGATTTCCAGAGCAAATTGTTTTGATGGCATTATCCAGTGTTAAATGTAGCAATCAAGAAACGATTGCAAGCATTCTAGAAATTGATAAAGGTGCAATTACCAAAACTTTAGTTAAACTAGAAACAAAAGGGTTTATTAAGAGAGAAGAAAACCCAGGAAACAAAAGGGAAAAGCTGATAATTAAAACACTTAAAGCTGATGAGTTTATGAATCAAATGAGAAACTCCCTACAAATATGGAACGACAAAATGAGCCAAGGACTAACAGCTGAGGAAATAGCAATTGGCGAAAAGGTAATAAAACAAATGGCAATAAATTCAAAGAAGCTTAACAAAGAGGACTAGAGAAATGAGAGATAAAAAGAAGAGTTTTGGATTAATAATGGCTGTGTACCTACTTGGAATATTTATGGGTGCACTTGATACTGGAATTGTTACACCAGCTAGAACTGTAATTCAGACAGATTTAATGGTTGATGACAAGCTGGGGATTTGGATGATAACAATTTATACGCTGGCATATGCAGCAAGTATTCCAGTAATGGGGAAGCTGGCAGATAGGCTTGGGCGCAAGTATGTATATCTAACCAGTATATTTTTGTTTGCACTAGGTTCTTTGCTTTGCGGACTTTCCCAGAATGCAGAAAGTTTCACACTGCTATTAGTTGCAAGGGCAATACAAGCAATTGGTGGAGGTGGAATCGTTCCAGTTGCTACAGCTGAATTTGGTACAACCTTCCCAGAGGAAAAGCGAGGTATGGCACTTGGAATGGTGGGAGGTGTATTTGGCATAGCTAATATATTTGGAGCATCCGCTGGAAGTGCAATTATGGACTTGTTTGGGGTTCACAACTGGCAGTATATTTTTTATATAAATATACCTATTTCAGCATTTATTTTAATTGCAGGTTTTATAACCTTACCAAACCACAAGTCCAATCAAAATGACAAGATTGATGTGTTTGGAATTACAGTTTTAATCGTTATGGTGCTAGCATTTATGTATGGGCTAAAGAATATTGATTTCTTCAACTTCAAAGAAACAATTGTAAGTTTGCAGGTATATCCATATCTCATTGGATTCTTAGTGCTTTTACCTATCTTTATTTTTATAGAAAAAAGAGCAGCTGATCCAGTAATGAATTTAAGTTACTTTACTAACTTTAGAATAAACATCACCCTAATTATTTCCACAATTACAGGGGTGATTCTAATGGGAGTAATCTTTATACCTCAATTTGCAGAAAACGCAATGAAAGTTCCATCAGGGAGCGGAGGTTATTTCGTAATAATACTTGGGATTTTTGCTGGTGTATCTGCACCACTTTCAGGAAAAATAATTGATAAATATGGTCCTAAATTAGTTTTAGCTATTGGATTTGTAGCATCAATAGCAGGGGCGTTATTTATGATATTTGTAACTACAAATTATCCTACCAAAATAAATGTTGTTATATCATTGATTTTGACAGGAACAGGTATGGGATTTACAATGGGAACTCCATTAAACTATATGATGTTAGATAATACAAGGCCTGAGGAATCAAATTCTGCACTAGCCACACTATCCTTGGTGCGTTCAATAGGAACAGTTATTGCGCCTGCAATAATGGTTGGATTTATCGCCCATGCCGGAGGTAATATTCAAGGTGATGTTATGAAAATATTGCCAAATGAAATTGAAATTCCACAGTTACCTTATGCAGAGGAATTAAACGATGAATTTGCAAAATTAAAGAAGCAAGATCAATTTAAAGATATAGATATTCCAGACTTAACAAAAATGAATAAAGTTGAAATCAAAATGGATGGCAACAGCGATGTTGAAATCCCACAAAAAACATTGGAACTAATGCAAAGCTCTGATGTGACAACGATTGTAGCAAACACCAAAAAATTCTCAGAAGATATGTTTAAGCTTATGACTCCAGATATAATTGCTCAAATTGAAGATGGTGTAAACCAAGGTATTGAAGGTATGGATAATGCAGCTGGTGAAATGACTAAAAGTGTAACCAAAATGACCAAGGCGTACAAAGGAATGTCAGATGGCATCAAAGGTATGAATGAAGGCATCAAAGGGCAAGAATCTGCAATAAATCAGCTTGAAAAAAACAGAACTATGGTTGTAAAAATGGAAAACTATAGCAGCATTTTGGATATAATGCCAGAGGAAGCAAAAAAGAATTTACCTAAAGAAGTTTTAGGTATGTTAGGTGGAGTAAAGACAGCAAGCCAGCTAGATCAGCTTGTTGCAAAGATGGAAGGTGGTTTAACTCACTTACCCCCACAAGTTGCAGAACAACAAAAGGTTGTAATTGGGCAGCTAAAAGCTATGAGACCAACGGTTGTAAAGATGTCAAACTATAGCAGTATTGTTGATGTAATACCAAGTAATGTTTTAGCTAGTATGTCCAAAGATGCTATAAATCAGCTAAAAGGAATAAAAACGGAGGCAGACTTAAACGCCAAGCTTATGGAACTAAAAACAGGAATCAGCACTTTGAACGGCAAGATTAGCGAGCTTGAGCAAGGGCGTACAAAGTTATTTACAGGGATAACTCAGCTAAAAAAGGCAAAAGCGAATATGGCAGAGACAAAAGGCAAAATGATTATCCTAAGAGATTCAGTTCCAGGTGCATTTAACAATGCCAGTGAAACGTACCTAAAAGCTGTAGATAGCAACAAAAGTGAGATAGAAAATGTTTTCCAAAAGACCTTAAATGGTGGGTTTAAACAGGTTTATGGAACAGTAGCTATTGCTGGGGCAATAGGGTTAATACTTTTATTGCTTTATAGAGACAAAAAAAGAATAAAAGAGCATAATTAATAATATGAATATTTGTGTATTACAAAGCTTTCATCAATTGAATAAATTCTAGAATTATGGTATATTAGTTAGAAGGTATAATCTTATTGATATTGCGAATAAATAGGAGTTTAAATGAGATGGAATATGGCCCCCGAATGGGTATCTGGGGCACTAATGATAATACTGCTAGTATATATTTATATTGGGATTTCGGCACAACTTCTAAGAGATAGAATGTTTAGAGGCCTATCATTGTTTGCTGTCATTTCAATTATAACTAATCTAGCATCTACGTATAGTCTTTATAACTTTGAGACTGTAGGAATTCCTTTGGCAACTATGTTAACGGAACTTTACTACATAACGACAGCGGCAGTGCCACTGCTCTATTTGTATTACACAATTATCTTAATTCATTATGAGTTTTCATTTGGCCACATGAATAATAAATGGCATTTAATTAATATACCGTATGTGATTTATTTGATGCTAGTTTTAACCAATCCAATTACTAAACTAGTATTTTATGTAGACGAGAACAAAGGATATGTTCAAGGTCCTTTAACAGCGAGTCCTTATGTTGTATTTTTTATATGTTTCGTTATGATTTTGTGTCTTGCATTTGTAAATTACAAAAAAATGGAGAAACGTGTATTAAAGGTGGTCTTAGCATTTCCATGCCTTGCGTTTATTTTTCTAGCCTTACAGCTAATATTCCCAGACATAATATTGACAGGAACAGCTTCATTTGCCACCGTATTCATTTTGTATTTATATTTGCAAAATCAGAATATGACAACTGACGAATTAACAGGATTGTTAAATCGCAAAATGCTAGTTAAGAGTACAGGTGCTTTTATAAGATCTCGAACAATGTTTACAGTAATTATGCTTGACTTAGACAATTTCAAAGGTGTAAATGGCAAGTTTGGAAATGTAGTGGGAGATGAATTACTAGTTGAAATATCTAATTTTTTATTAAAAAATTTAAGCCCTCAACAATTGTTTAGATATGGTGGAGACAAATTCGCTATTATTATTAAAGGGGAAGACTATGATACCTTTAATGAAACTATAATGTTAATCAATAATAGAATTAAAGAACCATGGATGATAAGGAATATTGAGTGCAGTATTACAACAAGTATTGTAAGTGCAAGCTTTCCAGAAGATGGGGATAATGTTGAATCTATTTTGGGTGCTATTGATTACGCTAACACCTATGCCAAAACTGAAGTCAGCGGTGGATTGATTAAATTTGTAGGGGAAATGAAAGACGTAGTAATTAGGAGAGAAATCATAGCAGCCGAACTTTCAAAGGCTCTTTTGGAGGATAGCTTTGAGGTATATTTCCAGCCTATTTGGTGCATCAAAACCAAAAGATTTATACAGGCAGAAGCACTTCTTAGGATGAATTCCAAAATTCTTGGTAGGATTACTCCAGATGAATTTATACCTGTTGCAGAAACAACAGGCACAATAATTGAAATCACATACAGGGTGATAGAAAAAGCCTGCCAGATGCTAAATAGACTTGACGACTTATCAGGGGTAACAAACAGGATGGAATACATTTCTGTTAACTTCCCATACAAGCAGTTCTTGCAAGCTGATGGAGAGAAGCGAGTTAGAGATATTTTAAAGAAATACCAAATAGATCCAAGTAGATTAAAGATTGAAATTACAGAAAGAGTATTAGTAAATAATCTAGAAGCCATAGAATCTTTTATGGAGAATCTTCACAAGGCGGGAACTATGCTTTGTCTTGACGATTTTGGAGTTGGATATTCCAACTTTGAAATGATTTTGAAATTGCCTTTTAGTGTAGTCAAACTGGACAAGAGTATCGTTTGTCAACTATGGAGAATCCAAATAGGGTAAGGCTTGTCAAACATTTAGTTGAAGGATTTAATGAAATAGGAATCCAGGTTGTAGCAGAAGGGGTAGAGAATGAGGAGCAACGAGATGCTGTAATTGATCTTGGATGTTCGGAAATCCAAGGATTTTACTTTGCAAAACCTATGTCATCTGATGATTTGATAGAATTTTGGAAACAATAAAAGTAGACACTCTTGATGATTTTTGATTCGAGAGTGTTTTTATAAGTTAGAATAATTAAACTGAAATACACAAAATTGTTATAAAAGAAAGTAGCAGATATGAATTTAGAAAACAAAAAGATAGTGATTAATAAAGGTAAAATTAAGCAGACAATAATGATTGCTGTCTTTGTATCCCTTGGATCTTTAATTCGAGTGGAAATGCTAATGGAAGGATTTATTGTTGGGTTTTCCGTTGCTATTTTTGCAATATTTCTCTATTCATATAACCAACTTTCACCAATATATATAGGTGTAATGGCAGGGATATTTTCTCCAGCGTTTAGAATGATAACAACAGCAATAACAACTAACGGGGAAGTAAATGTTTTATTGATTTGTGCACCAGATATGATATTTTTCTTTGTATATGGTATAGTTGTTAGGTTTGGCCAGACAATATTCAAGGAACATAGCAGGCGTAAATACTTTTTGTCCATAATTTTGACGGCAGATGTTATTGGGAATATAATGGAAATACTCGTTAGAGGGGCTATTTATGATAGACTGATACTATCTGGCGAAGTTGTAATATATTTGATTCTAATTGCAATAATTAGAACTGGAATAATAGCCATAATTTTAATTGCAATGGAGGCGTATGGTACTTTAATTTCACAGCAAGAACATGAGGACGAGTATAGGAAATTGTCCGTTATGGCATCAGATATGGCAAGTGAACTATATATTATGCAAAAAAATATAGGAGAAATTGAAAGGGTAATGAAGGATGCGTATACTTTGACAAGGGAGCTTGAAGAGGTAAATGCACCAGAATACCTAAAGTCCAGATCCCTTGAAATTGCAAAAAATGCCCATGAAATCAAGGGAGACTATGTTAGAGCCATTAATACTATGAGAGAAGGGTTTGTAGATAAATACGAGGAAGCCAAAATTAGTATTAGGGACATTGGAGTAATTGTCAAAAATGATATTAACTCCTATCTGGCAAGCAAGAATTTGAATATCTATTTTTATTCAAACATTAAAACTGACTTTTATGTAAACAATCATTTTGAGGTTGTAACTATACTTAGAAACCTTATTTATAATAGCATAGAGGCAATTGAAGATGTAAACACCAAAAGGTCGTACTATATAGGACTTGATATTTATGAAAAAAAAGGTGACTACATTATTTCTGTTAGAGATAATGGTCCAGGAATTCCCAAAGACATAATAGGAAACATATTTTTGAGTAGATTTAGTACTAAGTTTTCCAATGAAACGGGGAATATGTATAGAGGTATTGGTCTGGTAATTGTTAAAGACTATATCGAAAACGAAATTGGTGGAAAGATAGAAGTTTCTTCAGTGGAAAACAAGGCTACAGAGTTTGTTATAACCATTCCAAAGGAACAACTGCTTCGAGAGGAGGAAGACCATGAGATACTACATAATTGATGATGACATAGCTATAGTTAAAGCACTTGAAAATATAATTGAGAAAAATGATCTTGGTGAAGTTGCAGGCTATAATATGGATCCAGAAGTTGCAATTAAGGAAATTACGGCTAGTGAAGTAGACATTGTTTTAGTTGATCTATTGATGGATAAAAAAGATGGTATATCTGTGGTAAAAATATTACGAGAGATTAAGCCATCAATTCATTATATAATGATTTCAAAGGTTCAAGACAAGGAAATGGTGGGGGAAGCTTACGCTGCTGGCGTGGACTTTTTTATTAACAAGCCACTAAATATTATTGAAATCAAAAAGGTGCTGCAAAACACAGGTGCTGTAATTAAAACGCAAAAGGTACTTTCAAGTATTGAAGGTATTTTGGATCAAAGCAAAAGCAATCAAGAATCTGTGGTAAGTAATAAGAAGGATGATGAGATGAGAATGATCAAATCATTCCTTGGAATGATTGGAATTTTGGGAGAAAAAGGGTCAGCAGATATACTTAAAACATGCGAGTACATTATCGAAAGCAAGACAGAATACAATAGAGAAACTTTAATTGAAGTTTCAAAACTTATTGGAGAACCACAAAAGAATGTTGAACAGCGAATTAGGAGAACAATCAAAAAAGGTCTGACCAATGTTGCAGCAATTGCTGTTGATGATTTTGGCAATGAGGTTGTTGATATTTATGCTGGATATGTTTATGATTTTGTCAGCATTAAGGACGAAATGGAATGTATAAAAGGCAAGAGTGCTTTAGGCGGAAGAATTAAAATCAACAGATTTATTGAAGGTATTTTGACTTATGCTGAGTTAAACAGCAAAAAATAAATTAAATAAGCGTGTTTTTGAAGTTTTCTGAAGTTTCTTGAAAATGTTACATAATATTAATATAAAATTAACATTAAGTTAATATATTTAACAAAACAAAAGGAGGATATATGAAAGTTAGGATTGAGAAGTACTTAAAAGAGTTAGTGGCTTTAGATAGTATTAGTGGAACTGCCAAAGAAGTTGGGCCTGCAAAATATATATACTCCTTTTTAGAGCGTATAGAGTACTTTAACAAGAATAAAGACAAATTTGAATATTACCAAATAGAGGGAGATCCATTTAACAGGGCTGTTGTATATGGATTCTTGGAAGG
Source organism: Anaerovoracaceae bacterium (assembly GCA_036637375.1). Classification (GTDB taxonomy): domain Bacteria; phylum Bacillota; class Clostridia; order Peptostreptococcales; family Anaerovoracaceae; genus JAVWMQ01. The sequence continues at coordinate 12,385 of JAVWMQ010000020.1, read as the reverse complement.
AAACAAAAAAGATACAGTTGTAATGATGGGACATATGGATGTTGTTTCAGCTGAACCATATGGCAAACTTCAAGACAAAGCATTTACACTTGGCAAAGACCTTGAAGATGAAATCGCCAAGCTTCCCCTTGATGATATTCAAAGAGAACATATGGAATCTGGAGAATGGATTTGGGGCAGAGGCGCTGCGGATATGAAAGGTGGCGTGGCAATTCACATGGCACTTTTTGAAGATTATGCAAAGATGGCAGAGCTGGGCACCCTAGAGGGTAGCATTATGTTTATGGCTGTGCCAGATGAAGAATCTTACTCTGTAGGTATGCGAAATGGTGTCAAAATCCTAAAAGATTTTAAAGAAAAATTCGGACTAAATTACAAACTTTTAATAGATCCAGAGCCAGCAAATGTGGTTGATGGTAAGCAGATAATGTCAATAGGATCTGTGGGTAAAACAATGCCGGTTGTAATGGTACAAGGTGTGCCAGCGCATATTGGCTACTGTTTTAACGGAATGACAGCACTAGGAATTTTGACAGGGATTTATAACAAAACCAATGGTTCCCTGGACTTTTCAGATATTTATGAAGATGAAGCGACAGTGCCACCTTCATGGACAAACCTAAGAGATATGAAGGAAATATATGATGTTTCAACACCAATGAGAGCATCTGGATATTTCACTGTACTAAGCTTTGACAAAACTCCTACTGAAATGATGGAACAGCTAAAAGACATTTCTACAAAAGTTTTTGTTAGAGAAGTGGAAAAATGGAATAACACATATCAGGAATTCAAAAAGAGAAATAAATTTGAAACAAAAGAAAAACTTCACTATGATCCTTATGTAGTCACATTTGAGGAATTAGTAGAAAAGCTAAAGACAGAACAAGGCGATAGCTTTAACAGTTTTTATAAAGAAAAATATCAATATGTAAAGGCGCAAATAGAAAGCGGAAACTTTAATTACCCAGAGGGAACTCAGTATATGATGAAGGAAGTTTTGAACTTTGCAAACATATCTGTACCTGTTGTACTTTTGGCATTTGCACCACCGTACTACTCACCAGTTCACAGCGATAGAATAGAAGGCAAGGAAGGATATGGTAGCGCAGCATATAAATTTGTAAGTGAATATTCAAAGGAAAAATTCGACCAAGATATGAGCTATGAAAATTATTTCATGGGAATATCTGATGCAAGCTATAGCGCTATTTGTTCGGATTTTGATTATGAAAGATTTGCAAAGGACACTCCTCTTTGGGGAGAACTTTATAGCATAGATTTTGAAGCAATGGAAAGCATTGCAATACCAGCGGTAATTTATGGACCTATGGGGCTTCAATATCACCAGTGGTCAGAAAGAGTGCACAAAAAAAGTTTGTTTGAAATAGTGCCAGATACAACGAGAGAATTAATTAAATATATGTGGAGAATTTAGATGGAAAAAATCGCTAGAAGTGAAGTTGAAGAATTATTAAGAGATTTGATAAAAATAAAGAGCCCTTACTTTGAAGAAGATAAAGTTATGGATTATGTGTTAAACTGGTTTAAGAAAAACCAATTAAATGCGGAAATGCATAACTATCACGAAGCTAAGGAAACAAACTTCAAAGGGAAAAATGTTGTTGGCATTTTGGACAGTGGCAAGGAAGGCCCAGTAATATATCTAGGTGGACATCTTGACACTGTGAAATTGTGTAATGACTGGGCACATGAGCCATTTGAAGGAACAATTGAAGGAGACTATTGTTACGGTGTTGGAGCTTTAGATATGAAGGCTGGTTGTGCAGCAATAATGCTAGCAATCAAAGACTTTGTTAAAAAGACAAATGGAGAATTTTGCGGAAAAGTTATCTACCATTTTGTATCTGACGAAGAGGGACCATACGGGCTTGGAACGGTTTTTATCATAAATGACCAAATACATAATGTTGAAGAGGAAGCAGAATTTGCAATAATTGGTGAACCTTCAGCTGGATTTACAGATATACCTCATCCTTGTCTTTGTTTAGGAGCAAGGGGTGGATACAACTATAAGATTGAAGTATCAGGCAAATCAGCCCATGCAGCGACACCTCAAAAGGGTGTAAATGCAGTAGTTGAAGCATCAAAGATAATATGCAGACTTGAAGATATTGAGCTTGCTAAAGACGATAAACTTGGAGAATCGGCATCCTGCGTAATTGGACTTACAAGTGAAAGCGGAGCGTGCAGTGTACCAGATAGAGCTACAATTGAAGTTTTCCACCATACAGTTAGAGGGGAAACTTTAGAGAAAATCAAGGAAAATGCAGAGAAGGCAATTAGAGAAGCAAATATCAATGGCAACGCAGAGGTAATCTTTAGAAAGCCTCCAGTAGATGGGTTTGACGGAGGATTTGAACCTTACTGCATAGACGAGGACAACGAGTATCTAGAAGTACTAAAAGAAGCAGTAAAAGCGGAATGTATGAAGGAGGCTAATGTTGGATATTTCCAAAGTATTGGGGACTTCAACCACATAGGTGGTAAGTTAAAAATACCAACAGTGTTGTTCGGACCAAATGGCGATAATTTTCACTCTCATGATGAGAGGGTAGATTTAAAATCTACAACGGAAATTTCAAATAGTATAAGCAATTTTTTAGTAAAAGTTTTAACTAAATAGGAGGAATAATAATGAAACCAGAAATTAGCGCAAGAATTAAAGAAATCGCACTGGAGTTAACAGCAGTACAGAGTATTGTAGACACTAAAGGCGAAGTAGAAGTATCTGACAAAGTATATGAAATCATTTCAAAGATGGAATACTGGCAGAAACATCCTGAAAACCTTTACTTCGTTCCAGTTAAAGATGATCCACTAGGTAGAAAAGTTGTAGTTTCAATTCTAAGAGGAGAAAAGAAACCTTCAGACAAGACAGTAGTTCTAATTGGACACACTGATACTGTTGGTATTTCAGATTACGGTCCACTTCAGGAATTTGCAACACAGCCATACGAACTTGAAAAAAGACTTAGAGAAGTAACTCTTCCAGAAGAAGCTAGAGAAGACTTAGAATCAGGCAAATACATGTTTGGTAGAGGACTATTTGATATGAAATCAGGCGATGCTGCAGTTATGGCATTAATGGAAGACATTTCAAAAGACGTTGAAAACTTTGAAGGAAACATTATCTTTGGAGCAGTTTGCGATGAAGAAGGAAACTCACGTGGAATGTTAAACTTCGTACCAGAGTTAATTAGACTAAAGGAAGCAGAAGGATTTGATTACTTAGCATTAATCGACCCAGATTACGTTGCACCAGCATATCCAGGAGATCCTCTAAAATATGTATATGTAGGAACAGTTGGTAAACTAATGCCATCATTCTTCATTGTTGGTAAAGAAACACACGTTGGAGAATCATTTGACGGATTAGATCCTAACCAGATTGCAGCAGAAATTACTAGAAGAGTAAACTTGAACCCAGAATTCTGTGATGCAGTAGACGGATTTGTAACACTTCCTCCAGTAACATTAAAACAGAGAGACCTTAAACCAGAATACTCAGTACAGATTGCAAAAACAGCAAATATCTTCTTTAACTATGCAACACATGTAAGCACACCAGACCAGGTACTTGCAAAGATGAAGGCGGCAGGACAGGAATGCTTCCAGAATGTAGTTGATACAATTAATGACAGATACAGAGTATACTGTGAAATGATTGATAGAGAATACAAACCACAGCCATGGGTTGCAAGAACAATGGTTTACGAAGAAGTATACAACGCAGTAAAAGCTGAAGTTGGCGACAAATTAGACGATATGATTGCAGAATATGTTGCAGAATTAACAAAAGACGAAACAATTGACGTTAGAGACAAATCAATGAAGATTGTAGAATATGTACATAGCTTATGGTCAGATAAGGATCCTGTATTGGTTCTTTACTACACACCTCCTTACTACCCACACATTTATGTAGAAGGAAAGAGACCAAAAGAACAGGCATTAATTGATGCAGTTAGAAAAGCAATTGATACAACTGAAACTGAATATGAAATCATCGAAAAGAGATTCTTACCTTGTATTTCAGATTTAAGTTATGCAGCAGCTCCAAGTGATCCTAAAGTAATTGAAAAATTACAGTGCAACACACCAGGATATGGCGATATTTACGAATTGCCATTAGACGATATGCAGAAATTAGACTTACCAGTAGTAGATATTGGTACAGTAGGAAAGGATGCACACAAATTCACAGAGAGAATTGATACAAGATACACATTTGAAATCACACCAGAGTTGATTTACAAAACAATGATGGAACTTCTAAAATAGAGTGAAGTCAAATTGCCTAAAGATACAATTTTGTTGGCTAAAAATAAATGCTTTTGTCCTATGGTATTTTTAATACCATAGGAATCAAGAGCGGAAATCATCTAAATGATATTAACTGCTAAACCGAACTTATTAACGCAATTATACTTTTTACTTAGGAGTAGCAGTGGATATATGTTACATTACATTACTTTACTTATTTTTTATTTTTATTATTAGAGAAAGGAAACTATTATGCAGGGAATTATTGATTTATTAGTAGGCTGGGCAAACTGGTTTTGGGGACTTCCTATCCTATTCTTAATTGGTGGTGGCGGTTTATACGTTTCACTTAGAATTGGACTAGTTCAGATTTCAAAATTTGGTTACATTTGCTCACAGACATTTGGAAAAATGTTCGGAAAAGCAGAAGAAGGGGAAATTTCACCGTTTTCTGCTGCAGTTGCAGCTCTTGCATCATCAATTGGTGCATCAAACATCGTAGGTGTTCCTGTTGCTATCGCTCTTGGCGGTCCTGGAGCAATCTTTTGGATGTGGATACTAGCAATTATTGGATGCGGAACTAAATTTGTCGAAGTTGCACTTGGACAGATGTACAAAGAAAAGAATGCAGAAGGAGAATGGGTTGGAGGACCTTACTACTACCTAAAGAAAGGTCTTGGCGGACCATTTGGTAAATTCTGTGGAGTATTCTATGCGTTTTTCTTAATGATCGAACTTATTCCATCAATTGCGACTCAGGCAGCATCAGCATCAGCACAGGCAGTTGTATTTGGAATTGATCAGAAAATCGTAGGCATTGTAATTGCAGTTATCGTCGCAATCGTATGCGTAGGCGGATTAAAGAGAATAGCAAAAGTTACAGACTTAATGGTACCATTTATGGCAAGTTTCTATATCATCGGAGCTCTTATCGTAATCTTCATGAACATTGAAAACTTACCAGAAGCATTCTCAAGCATATTTATTTATGCATTTGCACCAAAAGCAGCAGTAGGCGGATTTGCAGGTTCAACAATTGCACTTGCTCTAAGATGGGGAGCAGCTCGTGGAGTTTACTCTAATGAAGCTGGTATGGGTACTGCACCTATGGCTCACTCATCAACTAACGTTGACCACCCAGTTAGACAGGCAATGTGGGGTGTATTTGAAGTAACAATAGATACATTAATCGTTTGTTCAGTAACAGCTCTTGCAATTCTAACATCAGGTGTTTGGAAACTTGAAGGAATAGAACCAGGTGCATTAGCACAGGCTGCATACAGCCAGGCATTTGGCCACTTTGGTAATATCTTTATCGCAATTTGCGTATTCTTCTTTGTACTATCTACAATCTTAGTTGTAGTATTCTATGGAGAAAAACAGGCAGAATTCTTATTTGGTATTAAGTTTGCTAAAATCTGGAGATGGATTTATGTAGTAGCAATTATAGCAGCTACACTTGGCGCTAACCTAGCAACACTTTACTCACTAACAGACTTCTTCCTTGGAATTATCATCATTCCAAATATGATCGGTGTAATTTGGCTTGCGCCTAAAGTAGCAGCAGCTACCAAGGAGTACTTCAATACACCAGGCAAATACTACTTAGCAGATAAAGATGCAAAAAAATCAAAAAAATAGCACGATAAATTAATTCATTAATAAATAATGTAACAACTTATTTGGGAACTGGGATAACCAGTTCCCATAAATCAAATATGGAGGGAATATGGGAAGTATAGCAAATCTTTTAATTTACTTGATGTGCGCAATAGCAGGCTGCTTTTTTAGCGTTATGATATTTACAATAATAGAAAATATGTCAGCTGGGTTTAGAAAGGTTGTAGAAGGTTATACAAAGATTTTTTCACCAAAAAAGAGAGCTGTAGTTGCCATTTTTGTGGGGATTGGAAGTTTAATATTAGTTTACAATTATGTTAATATTGGGCCAACTAGAGCAGGCATTCTCGCTGGAGCAATTGTAGGTATACCTATATATTTCAAAAGCGGAGTAACTATGGGTGAAACATTTTATATGGGCCCTAAGTATACAAAAAAAGAAAAGACAAAAGATAAAAAAGAAAAAGGAAAAAAAGAACAAAGAACAGAAGTTAAACAAGAAACAAAAAAGTCAGTACCAAAATTGAAGGATATTAAAAAAGGAAGTAACTAAAATGATAGAATTAAAACATATTGAAGACTGTTACGATAGAATCAAAAAGTATATTGGTAAAACAAGACTAGAAAAGAGTTTATATCTAAGCGAGGGCGATAGCGAAGCCTATATGAAATTAGAATGTGAACAGCCTTTTGTAAAAAACTTTAAAATTAGAGGTGTGCTAGGGAAGCTTACAATGCTAACAGAAGAAGAAATCGCAATGGGAGTTGGGACGATTTCATCTGGAAATCAGGGAGTATCATTAGCTTATGGTGCTAAATTACTTGGAATTGAAAATCCAAAAATAATTGCACCTACAACTTCTCCAGCACCTAAAATAGAAAAAATGAAGTATTACGGAGCAGAGATTAATTTAATGGGTAATACTTTTGATAAAGCTAATGGGCTTGGAGAAAAAGTTTTTGAAGAAAAAGGTTGGATTAAAATAGATGCTAGAGAAGACAGGGAAGGGCTATATGGGCCTGGAACAATTGGACTTGAAATATTAGAAGAACTGCCAGATATTGATGTACTACTTGTACCAATGGGAAGTGGTGGAAATACAATTGCCAACGGCTCATATTTTAGACAAAAGAAAGCAGATGTAAAGGTTTACGGTGTAGAAGCAGAGAATAGCCCTGCATTAATAGAAAACCTAAAAACTGGAGTTTGGACTAAGTTTTATGATGCGCCAGAAGATGCGCTAATGCAAAGTTTAATCGGTGGCTGTGCTAAACATACATTTGATAATGCAAAGGAATGTGTAGATGATGTTTTGCTAGTTAGTGATGACGAGGTTAGAATGGCTATTTACGAAATGGCTCAAAACGAAAAGGTAATTGCAGAACCAGATAGTGCTGCAGTATATGCTGCATACAAAAGATACAAAGACTTATTTAAAGGTAAAAAGGTAGCAATGATTATTACTGGGGGTAATATATCAAAAGATTTATTCAGAGAAATTATAGCATCTGAGGGGAAATAACATAGCGAGGGATTTCCAACGTTTGTTGATTTATACAAAGAATATGGAGGACTTTTAGGTGACAAAGGTAATTAAAAAGCTAGATAAACTATTTATCAATGGCAAAATTTACACCCTTGAAGATGAAGGGGTACACACAAGTGCAATAGGAATCAAAGATGGTATTGTTGTGGAAACTGGAAATACAGAAGATCTACTTGCAAAGTATGAGAGCAATGAAATTATTGACCTTGAAGGTGGCGTAATGCTTCCTGGTATGGGAGATTCTCATATGCATATGTTTGCATATTGTCAAACCTTGACTACGGTAGACTTGTCTGGTGCAACATCTAAAGCAGAGATAATTAAAAGATTAAGTGATAAAGCAAAAGAAACACCAAAGGGTGAGTGGATTAAGGGTTCAAACTTTGACCAATCTAAATGGATTGGTGATGAAGACATTCTACCAACTAAGGAAGACCTAGATGAAGCAAGTAAGGAACATAAAATTGTTATTAAAAGAGTTTGTTTACACACCGCTGTTGCAAATTCTCTAGCTCTTAAAGACGCTGGAATTACAGAAGGTTTTGTGTATGGAGAAGGTGGGACAGTTGAATTAAATAAGGACGGATCGCCTAATGGCGTTTTGAGAGAACAAGCAACTAAAATATTTGATGAGATTATTCCAGATCCACTAAACGACAAAGAAACTAAAATGGCGATTATGGAAAAAGCCTTAAAAGAAGCTTCTTCACTAGGCGTAACAATGATGCATACATACGCTGCAAACATATGGAAATATACAGAGAACTTTGAAGACTATTTGGAACTAGACAAGGTAGGTAAGTTACCACTTAGAATTACAATTTGTCTTGATGAGTTCTTTGAAAAAAGATACATTAGCAAAAAGGAAATGGCAGATCCATTTAGAAAAGTTCAATACGGTTCATTTAAGATATTTTGTGATGGCTCCTTAGGTTCAAGATCAGCTAAACTTTATGAACCTTATGATGATGACAAGAATACAGATGGGATATTAGTAATTAGCCAAGAAGATTTAAATAACAGGGTTCTTGAAGGGTACAAAATGGGATTACAGCCAGCAATCCATTGTATTGGAGATAAAGGCTTAGATAATGTTTTGACATCAATTGAATATACACTAGAGCAAGTCAAAAAAGAGGGAATGACAGATAGAGAGATAAATAACAAGTTACCATTTAGAATTATCCATGCACAAATGGCTACAAAAGAGTTAATAGAGCGTATGAGCCGTTTGCCAGTAATTGTAGATATGCAGCCTTCATTCTTAATTACAGATATGCACTGGATTGAAGACAGGGTAGGCAAAGAGAGAGCGCAGGGAAGCTATCAGTGGAAAACCTACAAAGATGCAGGGATTATGCTACTTGGCGGTTCTGATTGTCCTGTTGAGCTATTCTCGCCTTGGGAAGGAATATTTGCAGCAGTAACTAGAAAAGACAAGAACTTATATCCAGATTCAGGATATAACGAAGCAGAGAAACTATCAATATACGAAGGCGTATGCGCTTTTTCAAAGAATATTCCTTATGCCAATGGGGAAGAGGACTATATTGGAACTTTGGAAGCGGGCAAGTTTGCAGATATGATTGTAATTGATAGAGATATTTTTGAAAGAGAACCAGAGGATATTTTGAACGTTCAAGTAAAAGAAACTTACTTGGCAGGAAAGAAAGTATTTTAGAGGTACGAAATGAAAATTAATTTGTATGATGAAATCAAAACGTTAACATCAAATATGGTTGCAATTCCAAGCATTAACAAAGAACCAAATGGGGAAAGTAATGTTGCTAAATATGTATATGACTATTATATGAATCTTGATTACTTCAAGAAAAACCCAGGACAAGCAAAAATCTTCAAAACGAAGAATGATTTTGTTGATAGACACTCTACATATGCGTATGTAAAGGGAACAAAGGGTAGTTCAAACAAAACAATAATATTAATAGGACATATTGATACTGTTGGTGTTGATGACTATGGCACAATTAAAGAATATGCCTTTAAAACAGAAGAATTACCAAAAAAATTAATGGAAACTTTTGAGTTGCCAGAAGAAGTCATCAAAGACATTGAATCTGGCGAGTATATGTTTGGTCGTGGTGCACTTGATATGAAAGCAGGTGTTGCAATCCATATGGAACTAATTAAATACTTTTCTCAGCATACAGACGAAATTGATGGTAACATCATTGCAATTGCTGAATGTGATGAAGAGGACAATTCAAAGGGAATTATTACAGCCCTTGATGAGTTAGTTGAACTAAAAGCGACTGAAGGATTTGAATATATATCTTGCATCAATGCTGACTACTCAACTAATTATAGTCCAGGAGATGAGAACCGATATATTTACCATGGAAGTATTGGTAAATTGTTACCAAGTTTTGTGGCTTTTGGCAAAGAAGCACATGTCGGACAGGCATTTACAGCTCTTGATCCAAACCTTTTAATTGCAGAAATAACAAGGAATATGTCTCTTAACACTGATCTTTGTGATATTAAAGACGGTGAAGTTGCAATTCCACCTATTTCATTGAAACAAGCCGATACAAAGGTTGGATATACAGTGCAGACTGCCTTGACAGCATATAGCTATTACAACTTTTTTACCCATGGCAAAAGCCCACTAGAAGTGCTAGAACTGAGCAAAGGCATAGCAGTTAAGTCATTTGACAATATTATCAAGTACTTAAATGAGCAGTATAAAAGATTTTGTGAGCTTAGTAAGGTGGAATTTACAAAGTTACCATGGCAGACTAGAGTTTACACGTGGAAAGAGTTTTATGATGAACTTTGTGATATCCATGGTGTAAAATATAGTGAACATATTGATGAATTTGCAAAGAAATTACACAAGGAAGATCCAGAACTAGACCTTAGAATATTTAGCATGAGAGTAATTGAGGAAAGCTGGAAATTTATGAATGACAAATCACCAGCGGTTGTGCTTTTCTTTGGATCTGTGTTCAATGCGAGAATCGAAATGCGTGGCAAAACAGAAAACGAAAAGAACCTTTTAAGTGCTGTAGATACTGCAATTGAGAGAGTTAAAGGGGAAGCCAAAAGAGAAATTAAGACTAGAATGTTTTATCCATATATTTCAGATTCAAGCTTTATGGCGATTTGTGATGATGTTTTGTCAGTCAATGCAGTTGGTGAGAATATGCCGGCATGGGGTTCTAAATACACTCATGATATACAAAAAATAATGGAAATAAATGTTCCGGTTGTAAATATAGGTACATTTGGTAGAGATGGACACATGCTAACAGAGCGTGTTGATATGTACCATACATTCCAAAACGTTCCAAACATAACGTTTGAAACTATAGTGGAATTGTTAAAATAGTTATTATCTACAAAACTAACCAAGTGGCAATGGATAATTGCCAATTGCCATTTGGCTGGTAGCTGTAGTTAATATATGTTACATTACTTAATTCAATATAGGGAGGAGACTCAACATGAATAGTATTGTTGAAGTATTGGTTAATATCGCAAATTGGTTTTGGGGTATTCCAGTTTTACTTGTTATAGGCGTTGGTGGTCTATACGTTACCTTGAGATTAGGTTTTGTCCAAATTACAAAATTTGGGTATATTTGTTCACAGACATTTGGAAAAATGTTTGGAAAAGCAGAAAAAGAAGGAGAGATATCTCCATTCTCGGCAGCAGTTGCAGCACTTGCATCATCAATTGGTGCGTCTAACATCGTTGGAGTTCCAGTTGCAATTGCACTTGGTGGTCCTGGAGCAATCTTCTGGATGTGGGTTCTAGCAATAATAGGATGCGGAACTAAATTTGTGGAAGTTGCACTAGGTCAAATGTACAAAGAAAAGAATGAAAAAGGCGAATGGGTTGGAGGACCTTACTACTATCTAAAGAAAGGGATAGGAGGCAATGTTGGTAAATTCTTAGGAATACTTTATGCTTTCTTCTTGATGATAGAACTTATACCTTCAATAGCAACTCAAGCAGCATCAGCATCAGCACAGGCATTAGTTTTTGGCATTGACCAAAAAATTGTAGGAATTATTATCGCTCTTATCGTAGTTGTTGTATGCGTTGGTGGAATAAAGAGAATTGCAAAGGTTACAGATTTAATGGTACCATTTATGGCGGCATTTTATATTCTTGGAGCTTTAGTAGTAATCTTTATGAATATTGAGAATGTACCAGAAGCTTTTTCAAGCATCTTCGTTTATGCTTTCGCACCAAAAGCGGCAGTAGGCGGATTTGCAGGCTCAACAATTGCACTTGCACTAAGATGGGGAGCAGCTCGTGGAGTTTACTCCAACGAGGCTGGTATGGGTACAGCGCCAATGGCGCACTCATCAGCAGATGTTGATCACCCAATTAGACAGGCAATGTGGGGAGTATTTGAAGTTACAGTTGATACATTAATCGTATGTACAGTAACAGCACTTACAATTCTAGTTTCAGGCGTATGGAAGCTTGAAGGAATAGAACCAGGAGCTTTAGCACAAGCTGCATATAACTCAGCATTTGGATCATTTGGAGACATATTCGTAGCTATATGTGTATTCTTATTTGTACTATCAACAATTATTGTAGTAGTATTTTATGGTGAAAAACAGGCAGAATTTTTATTTGGAATTAAATTTGCCAAAATCTGGAGATGGGTTTATGTAGTAGCAATTATCGCTGCAACACTTGGAGTAAATCTAACAACACTTTACTCATTAACAGACTTTTTCCTTGGAACAATAATCATTCCAAATATGATTGCTGTAATACTTTTGGCACCAAAAGTTGCAGCTAAAACTAAAGAATACTTTAATACACCAGGCAAATATTATTTGGCTGATGTAGAAGCAAAAAAAGCGAGAAAAGCTAAAAAAAGCTAATTAATTAATTTTCTGATAAGTAATGTAACAAAGGGGTAGAATATAGGATATGGAGATAAG
>JAVWMQ010000019.1:0-33402 GCA_036637375.1 Anaerovoracaceae bacterium | reverse complement strand
CCACCATCAGGCGGCATAGTAACACCAGATCCAATAATCGAAGCACCACAGGTAGGAGATAAGGACAAGACAGAAATCTCAAAACCACAGGTAGAAGCAGATGGTAAGGTAGATGACAAGGCAATATCAAGTGTAATAGACAAGATAGCTAGTGATTTAAACAAAGATATTTTGGAACTAGACCTATTAGCACCAAAAGGAATATCACCAGAAATGCCAGCAGACATCTTCAAAAAGATAAAAGAAACAGAAGGAATTAATGCACTAATAATTAGAACAAACGTATTAACCCAAGAAGATTTGCCAGTAACAATGGAATTCAAAAAAGAAGACATCAAAAACACAAACATTCCAGTGAAAACAGGAGGCAAAAAAATAGCAACACCAAAAGATGTAACAGAAAAACTGCCAGAAGGAACTAAAACATTTGCATTTGACCTAGCACACCAAGGAGCATTCCCAGGAATAGCAAAGGTAACAGCATATGTACCAAAAGATAGCTACAAGGCAGGAGACAAAGTATATCTATACCACATAGACGGAAGCGAGCTAATACCAGTTAAAGGAGCACCTTTCAGCGTAGGAACAGAGAACCAAGTAACATTTAACCTAGAACACGCATCCCAATATGTAGTAACAAGTAAAGCAAGTGGATTGACACTAAGCAAAAATGCAGTAAACATTACAAATGGAAATAGCACAGTAATTAAAACTAATCTAAGTGATGTTAAATTCACATCATCAGACAAAACAGTTGCTAAAGTAGATAGCAAAGGCAAAGTAACAGGGCTAAAACCTGGAGTAACAACAATAACAGTAACAAAAGGTAGCGAAACAGCAACATGCAAAGTAAGAGTTAGACCATCAGCAGTAAAAACATTAAAAATAGTCAAAGACAAAGAAATGTTAAATGCAGAATGGACTAATACAAACGGAGTAACAGGCTATGTACTACTAAAGTCAACAAGTAAAGATGGCGAATACAAAGTAGCAAAAAAGATAACTAAAGGAGATATGATTAATCTTAAATTCAAAAACAAAGACAAGACAGAAATGTACTACAAGATTAAAGCATACAAAGAAATAGAAGGCAAAAACTACTATGGACAAAACAGCAACATAGTTAAAGTAAGCGCTAAATAATTAATAAACGGCAAATATACAGAAACTCAAGTAGGCTAAACGGTTAAAGGACTACTTGAGTTTTTGCATATTTATAATAATAGAACTAGACACTATTATATGTTATAATAGCCGGTAGACAAAAGTTATAGATTGAAATATATATTGAAACAATAAACTAGAGAGGAGATTTGTTAAACAAGTGATAATACAAAAAGCAATATTGCATATACTAGATTTAACATCAAATATTTGCGTAATATCTCAAGAGGAATTAGACTATTCCAAAGAGGACGTTAGAGAATTTATAGAGAAACATATTAATAAGGTTTTTGCAGACCCAAACAAGAGAGAAGGGATGTTTAAACAAGGAAGCAAGTATTTAGAACATCTAAATGACTATAGAGGTGGCAAGGAAAGTTTCTATGAATTTTCATACTTTATAGCAGAGAGAATACATCAAAAAATATCGAATGCAGAAAACCTTGAATCAATGGATTTGTTGCTAGTTGAATTTAACGAAAACGATGTGAATTATTTAGTTATGTTCCTTTGGAATAACAAGATGGCATATACACATCAAGTTTCAACAGTACAAAACCAAACCAAAAACGAGATAATCAGACATTATGCGATTCTGCCAAATACATCACAAAAGATTGATTCTTATGCTTTCTTGAACTTGAGTAACTTTGCATTAGAATTTGTGGACAAGAAGCGAGTAATTGCAGGTGAGGAAACGTTATTGTTACCAGACAGGGTGCTTGAATGTAATTATAATATTTCATCAAGAGAAACTGTGAAATCAGTTAGCGAGATTGCCAAAACAGTAGCAGAGGAACATGGTGCAGATCCAGTGAAAGCCGTATCCAGAACCAAAAAGTTTATAGCCGAAAACGGAGAAACCTCAGAGAGACTTTCTCCAAGGGAACTTTGCGACGAAGTTTTTGCCGAAGATGAGATATTAGCACGAGCGTTTACCGAAAAAGCAAAGGAAGCAAATTTACCAGAAAACGTAAAAGTTGAACAAAAGTATGCAGTCAAAAGTGGAAGCACACACAAGATTAAAACAGATACAGGAATTGAGATTATTTTTCCTTCTGCTTTTTGTGATAATACTGAATATTTAAGGTTCATAAACAACGAAAACGGTACAATCTCAATAGAAATTGTTAATGTAGGAGAGATTTCAAACAGCAAATAACAAATGGAATACAAAGATATATCAAAAAAAATACCAATTATGACAAAAAAATTACCAATTATAACATTTTGGTCACAACAAAAATATTATATGATATAATCTGGATATCAACAATACAACAAATAACTATATTCCTTTTTTAAGGGCAGCGATTTACTCGCTGCCCTTTTACCTTTTTTGTAGAAAACTTTAGGCAAACACCTTGATTTATTTCCAAAATAGTGGATACTTATTTATAAGAGAGAACATATATTTTAGTCGATATAGAGAGGTATTGATGACAATATTACTAGCAATTAGCCAGATGATTTTATTTACAATAGGAGAAATTGTTATATTGAATCTGATGTTTGAATTGAAGAATAAGAATAATGTTGCAATGCAAAAGGGCTTTTTTGTATTTGTTATTTTGATGCGCAATATTTTATTTGAACTAGATAGAATGTCACAAAGTGACAATATTATTTGGATTGAAATGATACATTCTATATTTGGGATCATATTTTTTGTGGGAATGTATAAACTGCTCGAGGGAAACTTTATAGATGCTATTATTAGAATCGAAATTGTTAAGCTGATTATGCTAGCAAGCCACAGTGCAGTTATCTATATTTTTAGTAATTTGTTCACCTTTTTTACAAGAATAAGCGTGAATATATTGCCACGAGATTGGAGCCTAAACTGGATGATAATTGTAATTGATCTCTTATGGCTACCTCTTTGTATTCATATTATTAAATACACCAATGGACATATTAAGAACTTGTTAGGGAGAATTAGCAGTAAGGTTAAGTATATACTTCTAGGAGTTATGGTTTTGTTCCCCAATGAACTATTTGTTTCGCCAAAAGTTTTTGATGCAATTATTAGCTTTGGGGGTTTAGGCAAGGGGCTAATTATAGCTTTTTATATTTTGGATTTTGGTATTTTGGCAACTATGTTATTTGTGGATATGCTCAAAATTAAGAGCAGCTATCAAGAGGAAACACTCAAAATCAATAGCGATTATATGGAATACAAAAATATGGAGACTATTTATAATCAACTTAGAGTTTTGCGACACGACATTAATAATTACATAATCACAGATGACCAAAAATATCGTGAAGAAATATTGGATTACTGCAAGGATATAAAAAAGGGGTTAGGCTATGATGGGCTGGAATAACAATATTGACAAGGTGCTTGCAGATTTAGTAATATTCGCAACATTAGTTTTGGTGGTATTGGCATTTTTTAGAATTAGACAGGTGGAAAAAAATAAGGAAAAAGACTATTTAATTCAAATGCAAAAGGACATAAAAAACCAAGCAGACCAAAAGACTAAAGAATACAAGGGTGAAATTAAAAAGTTAGTAGAAGAAATAGAAGATACCGTTTTGTGTGGCAAGGACTTGTCCATTTGTAAAGATGCCCTAGATGAAATAAGTACAAACTTCAAGACTGGAATTACAGAGTTAGATGTATTATTGGGGCATAAAAGCATGATTTGCAAATCATATGGAATTGATTTTAAGGCTAGAGTGATTGACAGCGATAAAAGCGGCTTGTCAAGGGAGGAAATAATAAGCTTGATAGGAAACTTGCTAGATAATGGTATTGAAGCGGCAAAGGGCTTAAATGACCCTTTTGTGAGTATTAGTAGCAAGAGTATTAAGGGTGTATGGCTTTTATCGGTATCAAACAAAAAAGATATAGATCATAGCCCAATAATAAATAATATGAAAACCACGAAAGTTGAAAAAACAAAACATGGAATGGGAATTAAGATTGTAAAGAGAATAGCGAGGGAACATAAGGGAGAAGTTAGGCTTATTGACAAAGGCGATGAGTTTGAGGTTTTAGTAAATATTTAGAGGAACAGCAATGATTAAAATAGGAATATGTGATGATGAAAGACTATTTCATCAAGAAATACAAGAATTAATTAACAATATTTATGGCAGCGAGAATATAAATATTGAATCTTTTGGCAGTGGCAAAGCATTGCTATTTGATGCTGAACAATCAAGAGATTACGATATATTGATTATGGACATTGATCTTGGAAGCGAAAACGGTATTAAAATTGCAGAAGCAGCAATTGAACTTATGCCAGCTGTGCAGATTATATTTATGTCAGGATTTACTAGCTACTTTATTGATGTATACCAAGTTGAGCATATATATTTTTTGCAAAAACCTATTGATGAGGAAAGCCTCAAAAAATCACTAGAGAGAGCTTTCAAAAATATGGGAACTAAAAAACAAGAAGTATATAGAGTAAAAAGTAAAGGCAGTGTTACTACGATTTTCTTAAACGAAATCATACTTTTTGAAAGGATAGGTCGCAAAGTAATTGTCAAAACCACCAGAGAGGAAATAGACTTTTATGGAACAATTGCAAATATAGAGGGAGAACTGCCTGGAAATTTCGCAAAATGTCACAGTAGTTGTATTATAAACCTAGATAGAATCAAAAAACTAGAAAGAACAAAGGCGATTATGCAAAAAGACTATGAAGTTCCAATTTCAAGAAGATGGCAAAAGAGCATAAAGGAAGAACATATAAATATTCTCAAAAAGGAGCTAGATTTTTAATTAAATAATAGAACCTTTGTATGCGTAAACAATAGTGGGTTTTGCAACATTTTGACATCACAAACTTATCCTTGCAATGAGAATTTTGCGATATAATTAGTTATGCGATTAGGAGGGGATATTATGAAGAATCAATCTAGAGTCCTTGTTTTAATGTTATTAGTAAGTATTCCATTGGTACTTGGATCTTTGACAAATTTATTTACTGGCGATGCGAGAGGGTTTTTTGATAGCTTAACCAAACCGTTACTTTCTCCGCCAGGATATGTATTTCCAATTGTTTGGACGATATTATATCTATTAATGGGTGTATCTTCGTGCATAATTTATCAAAAAAAGGATCAAGACAAAAGTGCTGTTACAGCATTAGGCGTTTACTATGCACAGTTAATTGTAAATTTACTTTGGTCATTTATATTCTTTGGTATGCAGGCATTAATGACAGCGTTTTGGGTGCTAATTGTATTATGGATTTTAATTGCTGTTATGATTAATATGTTCCTAAAGATTAACAAGTTTGCAGCATATATACAGGTTCCATATTTAATTTGGGTAACATTTGCAGGATATTTGAATTTGACTATTGCGCTTATGAATTAATTAAATAAGCTTAGAGCTTTGTAGTGTTTTATTTTTAAGATTGAAGCCATAATTTTATGGCTTCTTTTGCTTTATATGAATACATTTACAAATGGTTACAGTGGTTGCAAAAGTGGAACTATTGTGATATTCTAAAGACTGTATAAACTGCCGTATCCCATTTGATGCGGAGTCAAGAAAGGATGATTGAAATGACAGAAAACAAAGGTAAATATTACATTACCACACCGATTTATTACCCAAGCTCAAACCTTCATATAGGACATACATACTGTACTGTAATGGCAGATGCTATGGCGAGATTCAAGAGAATACAGGGGTATGACGTTAGATTTTTGACTGGTACTGATGAACATGGTCAAAAAATTCAAACATTAGCAGATGCAAAAGGTGTTTCACCACAAGCTTACGTTGACGAAGTTGTTGATGGAATTAAAGCACTATGGGAAACAATGGAAATTTCTTATGATGATTTCATAAGGACAACAGAGCCAAGACACGTAGAGAGAGTGCAAAAGATTTTCATGCAGCTTTACGAAAAGGGCGATATATATAAAGGTGAGTACGAAGGAATGTACTGTACTCCTTGTGAGTCATTTTGGACAGAGAGCCAGCTTGTTGACGGTAAATGTCCAGATTGTGGCAGACCAGTTGAGAACGCAAAAGAAGAAGCATACTTCTTTAAATTAAGTGAATACGGAGATAAGCTACTAGACTTATTCAAAAATAAACCAGAATTCTTAGAACCAGAATCAAGAAGAAATGAAATGATTGCATTTGTAGAGCAAGGTCTTGAAGATCTATGTATTTCAAGATCTACATTTGACTGGGGTGTTAAAGTTCCAATAGATGAAAAACACGTTATATACGTATGGCTTGATGCACTTGCTAACTACATAACTGCACTTGGATATCCTGATGAGCCAGAATTATACAACAAATACTGGCCTGCAAATGTTCACTTAGTAGGTAAGGAAATTGTTAGATTCCACTCTATTATATGGCCGGCAATGTTAATGTCACTAGACATTCCACTACCAACACAGGTTCTTGGACATGGTTGGTTGCTTCTTGAAGGTGGCAAAATGAGTAAATCAAAGGGCAACGTTGTTGATCCTGTTACTTTAATTGATAGATACGGAATTGATGCACTTAAATACTTCCTACTTAGAGAGTACACATTTGGACAAGACGGAGTATTTACAAACGAAGTAATGCTAAAGAGAATGAACTATGACTTAGCGAATGACCTTGGAAACCTTGTTAGTAGAACTGTTTCTATGATAGAAAAGTATTGTGGCGGATTTGTCCCAGGGGCAGGCGCAAGCGAAGGTGTGGACGATGAGCTAAAAACAATTGCAATTACTGCAATTGATAAGGTTGAGGCTGAAATGGACAAGTTCAAGTATCACCTAGCACTAGAAGAAATTTGGACGTTAGTTAGACGTGCAAATAAATATATTGATGAAACTACACCATGGATATTAGCCAAAGATGAGGCTAATCAGCCTAGACTAGATACAGTAATGCACAATCTAGCTGAAGCACTTAGAATTGTTTCTATTCTAATCTATCCATTTATGCACACAACTTCTGCAAAGATTCGTAAGCAGATTGGACTTTGGTTCAGTGATCCAGAATGGCAAGACGCAAGAACTTTTGATATGATGGAAGGTGAACAAGTTAAAAAGGGAGACGCAATATTCCCAAGACTTGACATCGAAAAAGAAATCGAAGAACTAGAAGCAATGAATGGTACACCACAAGACGAAAATATTCCTCTTGAATTAAAAGACGAAATTGTATATGACGATTTTGACAAAATAGATTTAAGAGTTGGTACTGTTTTGAGTTGTGAAAAGCATCCAAAGGCAGATAAGCTTTTAGTTTTCCAGGTTAAGCTTGGAACAGAAACAAGACAAATTATTTCTGGTGTAGCAGAAGTTTATAAACCAGAAGATACTATTGGACAAAAGGTTGTTGTTGTAGCTAACCTTGCTCCTCGTAAGTTGAGAGGTCTAGAGTCTAGAGGTATGATATTATTTGCCGATGATGAAATTGATGGCAAAAAAACATTTAGATTTGTAACAACAGATGCCAATGATGGTAATCCAGTAGCATAAAGAATATATTAAATGAAACCCAGATACAAAATAACGCTATCTGGGTTTTTTGTATGCACACACTAAACAATAGGTATAAATGGCTATATTTGAACGAAAATCAAACTAATACTAAAGTGCTAGATGGTTCTAATACCAAGATAAACCTTAACTCAATCTAGCCAAATATTCAATTTGCAAGTAATATTGAGACATAACAACGAAACAAAAAACAAAGGGACTAGGTGTAGTGATTAGTTTGTCAGTTCTGATTATTCTTTTACCTTTCACCAGGGATTAAGTTCAGAAATACATCCTAGACCTTTTCAATTAACACTGTTAACAATTTGTATTGTTTGGGGGGAGTATCTGGAGATATCTTATATATCGAAGATCGCAATACTAACGAAGTTCGTTATTTGTTAGCAGTAGTTATTAGAACAGTTACTTACCAGAGACAAATTTAGGGCTTGAAGTCGGTTCAGGCCCATCTGGAAAGTATCTCATTAATTTAAGCCTATTCTAAATATTTTACTTAAGGAACTCGCTTCAAATCTCGCTTTGGGCGAGTTCTTTTGTTTTTGTTTTTTATGTGACATTTTTGTTCGGTTAGTGTAAGGCTAATCTATGGATAAACTAGAGATTAAGTTTTATTATTAAACCGAGGAATGGTTAAAAGGTATATTCTGACCATTGGAAGGAAGAATGTTTATAGGAGGATTTGAAATGAATAAAGTTTTAGAGGTAAATAATTTAGAGAAATACTATGGAGGTAGAGGAACTGTTACAAAGGCAGTAAATAATATTTCCTTTGAAGTTAATGAGGGTGAGTTTATTGGGATTATGGGGGCTTCTGGTTCGGGCAAGACAACATTGCTTAACTGCATTTCTACAATTGATAATGCTTCCGCAGGGAGAATCCTTATTAACAATGAAGAAGTTACTAAGATGAAAAGTAAGGAACTTGCAAAGTTTAGGAGAGACAGTCTAGGCTTTATTTTTCAAGAGTACAATTTGCTAGACACTTTGACTGCTTTTGAGAATATTGCTCTAGCATTAACAATAAATAAAGTTTCACATAAGGAAATTGATCAGAGAGTTAGAAAGGTTGCAGAGCTTTTAGCTATTGAAGATGTACTGACTAAGTATCCGTATCAAATGTCAGGAGGACAAAAACAAAGGGTAGCATCGGCTAGAGCTATAGTTACTAATCCTACTCTGGTATTGGCAGATGAGCCAACAGGTGCTCTAGATTCTAAATCAGCTAGAATGTTACTTGAAAATTTTGAGGAATTAAATGAACAAAATAAAACAACTATCTTAATGGTAACTCATGATGCGTTGACTGCAAGCTATTGCAAGAGGATACTATTCCTTCGTGACGGCAAGATTTTTCATGAATTAATTAAGGGTACAGATAATAGGAAAGAGTTTTTTGAAAAAATAATGGAAGTTATTGCATTATTAGGGGGTGACCTTAATGATTAAAAAATTAGCGTTTAAGAATGTAGGTAGGAGTTTAAAGGATTATGCAATATATTTTTTGACACTAGTTCTTGGAGTTTGCGTTTTTTATCTATTTAACTCGATTTATGATCAGAGAGGAATGATGGAAACGACAGAAGCACTTGATAGTGCAATGGAAAGTCTAAAGAGCGTATTAACTTACATTTCAGTATTTGTAGCTGTAATATTAGGGTTCTTAATAGTATATTCAAACAACTTTTTTATCAAAAGGCGAAAAAAGGAACTGGGGATATATTTAACACTTGGTATGACTAAGAATAAGGTTTCAACAATTTTAATTCTTGAGACTACAATAATTGCTTTAATTGCCCTAGTTGTAGGGATAGGCGTTGGAGTGTTTGGATCTCAATTTATGTCGGTATTTACTGCCAAAATATTTGAAGTGGATATGAGCCAGTATAAATTCGTTTTTTCCAAAAGTGCAGCATGGCTTAGTGTTTTGTACTTTGGAATTATATTTGTAGTTGTTATGTTATTTAATATAGTATCTGTATCAAGATTAAAATTAATTGATCTAATATATGATGGAAGTAAAAATGAAAGACAAAGAATCAAAAGACGTGGAACATCGTTAACAATATTTGTATTATCCCTAGTTTGCCTAATTGGAGCATATTTTTTAATACTATGGAATGGCATTAATAGTATCAACCTATACTTTACAATGTCAATTGTACTTGGCAGTGTTGGAACTATTTTATTCTTTTTGTCATTGGCAGAAATTCTTGCTCGCATTATTAAAAACAACAAGAAACTGTATTACAGGGAATTAAATATGTTTGCATTTAATCAGTTTAATAGCAAAATTAATACTAACTTCATGTCGATATCTGTTGTTTGCATTATCTTGTTGCTGGTAATAGGGATTTTTAGTAGTGGATATAGTATACAAAACGCCCTAAGTGATGATATTAATGCTACTGCACCTTATGACTATACTCTGGAAAAATATGCAAATGGCAAAGATGGAAACGAAGCTGTATCCATGGAAAAACAAGTCAAGAAAGATATTCTAAAGGGAACTAAGGTTGCAGGTATTAGTCCGGCTGTTCAGTACATAAACAAAGACATTTCCATAGGAAGTTTACTTGGCAAATATGAAAAGAATTACAAAAAGAATTTTACGCCAATTGGCTTTGTTAAAATGAGCGAATATAATAAGCTGGCGGAAATAAGTGATAAAAAACCTGTGAACATTAGCAAAGATGAATATATGTTAATCAGTGGTAATAATATGGTAAACACTATTAATGATGATTTGATTAAAAACAATGTCAAAATGCAAATAGACAATAGGCAATTTGATTTAAGTAATAAGGTTTGTGAAATAGCCATGATGAATAATGATTTTTTTGCAACTGTTGTAGTTCCTGATGAAGTTGTTGAAAACAAAGGATTTGAAGTGTATAAGACAATTGTAAACATCAATGCAGGTAGTAAAGATGCCTTAATTTCTATAAAAAATAGCTTAGATAATTATGATGAGGCAAATGCTGGTGGTGCTAAGATTTATGACGCATACACAAGCAAAGAGGGAGTGGCGACAAATTCAGTTACAAGCAAGGCTATAATTGCGTTTTTTGCAATATACCTAGGGATGGTATTTATGATAACTTGTGCAGCAATCCTTGCGATTCAGCAACTTTCTGAAGCGGAGGACAACAAGAATAGATATGCTCTACTAAAGAAATTAGGAGCAGAAAAATCTATGCTTAATAGATCATTGTTCAAACAAGTATTTGTGTACTTTGCTCTACCTTTAGGGCTTGCAATGGTTCATTCAGTAGTAGGGCTTACCGCTGTAAACAATGCGCTAATAGGAACAAGTACAGGTGGAATGGCAATGAATTTAGGTATAACAGCAGTATTTGTGTTAGGGGTTTACGGTGCATATTTCCTTGTAACATACTTAGGAAGTAAAAGCATAATTAATAAGAATTAATAAGAACAAAAAATGTTGAGGTATAAGCAAAAGCTAATGCCTCAACATTTTGATTTTGGTAGGAACTTTTGAGTGTTATAACCCAAGTAATGTTCGGCTGTCTGTTGGAAAAGTAATAGTTACTGCAGTTCCTTGATTTAGATTTGATCCAATAGATAAACTAAGGTTCATCTTCTGACAAAGTTTGTTACAAAGGTATAGCCCAATTCCTGTTGACTTACTTCGTGTACGTCCGTTTTCACCCGTAAAGCCTTTTTCTGTAACTTTTTCTAAATCCTTTTGAGAAATGCCAATACCATTGTCTTCAATAATTAGGCGTACAAAATCCTTATGTTTGATAGCAGTGAATGTAATTTGAGGAGATACGGACTTGTACTTAATAGAGTTTGAAATGATTTGCCCGATTATAAATTCTAGCCATTTTTCGTCACAATAAACATAAGCATCAAGCTCCTTTAAATCAATTTTAAAATGGTTTAGTATAAGTTGGCGAGAATTTTTCTTTATTGCATTTGATACTAGATTTGACAAAAGTGTCTTTTTAATTGAGTAATCTTTTTCTACGTTTTGACTACGAGCATAAAACAACGCCTGCTCAACGAAGTTGTCTATTCGTTTAGTTTCCTCAAGAATACTTAAAGTAGTCTGGTTTTTGTTGTTTTCACAGATTAATTGTATACAGGAAATAGGCAATTTAACTTCATGAATCCAAGTTTCAACATATTCCCTATATTCTTCTTGACTAACTTTGAATTTCTGAATTTCATTATTCATAGACAATGTAGCTTCCCTTAGGATTTCTTCAAGTAATTTTTCCTCCTGATAGTCACCCTCTTGGAGAATGGAACTTACAAGGTGTTTTTGGTCTAGCTCGTCTAAGTTTGCAATTAAATTTGCATAGTAACTTTTTTTTTGCAAAAATTCATAGGCAAAGCTTAGGAATATAATAATAAACAGTAATAGGGAAAAAATAGTTGCCACAAAAAGTGGTAGTCCAAAGTAGGCTAAGGTTCCATAAAGCATAAGCGATGTAATAATAAGAGCGATTATGACAAATAACCTATCAGCAAAAAAATCCTTTATTTTCATAGTATATACCCCTGCCCTCGTTTGGTTTTGATGAAATCAGATAAACCAATTTGTTCAAGCTTTTTGCGTAACCTATTCACATTTACTGTTAATGTATTATCATCGACAAAATCTCCACCTTGCCAAAGTTCGTTCATCAAATCATCTCTCGTGATGATTGCTCCAGGATTTTGGAATAACAATGAGATAATTCGCATCTCATTTCGAGTTAAATCAACATTTTGGTTTTGATAAATCAAAGAACTCTTGCTTAGATCAAGCTCAACATCATTCCACGATAATGTATTGCTCATAGAATTATTTGAGCGTTTCAGTATTGCCTGTATTCTGGCAAGCAAAATTTGAGTATTGTAAGGTTTAGTGACAAAGTCATCTGCTCCTAGATTCATGCTCATAAGCTCATCCATATCAGTTGCTCTACTTGTAACAATTATAATTGGAACGCTTGAATCCTTGCGTATTTCTCGGCATACAAAATAGCCATCCATATAAGGTAAATTTATATCAAGCAAAATTAAATCTGCCTGAGCATTTAATGCCACTTGAACAATATTCTTAAAGTCATCACTTGATGAGCAAGAGTAACCATAGCCTTCAAGTAGAGTAATCAATTCGTTTTTTAGTGTAATGTCATCTTCAATAATAAATATTTTCATAATAACCTCCAAACCTTTGTATTGATTACATTATAACAGAAAAATCATACCAAAACTATGTTTGATATGGTATGATAAAGGGAATAATGTAGCGGATAAGAGGTAAATTAATGAAAAATATTTTAGAATTAAAAAATATAAAAATTGGCTATGATGATGAAACTGTTTTAAACGGAATAGATTTAGATATTAAAGAGGGCGAGTTTTTGACAATTCTTGGGCCATCAGGATGTGGCAAAACCACCATGCTAAAGGTAATGGCAGGGCATTTGACACCAGAGGTGGGGCAAGTTTTTATTAATGGTAGCGAAGTAACAAACCTTCCACCAGAAAAACGAAATGTTAATACTATATTTCAGAATTACGCACTTTTTCCACTAATGACCGTTGCAGATAATATTGGATATGGACTTAAATTAAAAAAAGTCCCAAAAGATAAAATTAAAGAAAAAGTTAATAAAATGCTAGAAATAGTAGATTTAATGGGATATGAAAGCAGAATGCCAAGTGAACTTTCGGGAGGACAGCAACAAAGGGTTGCAATAGCAAGGGCTTTGATTATGGAGCCAAAGGTGTTGCTACTTGATGAACCTTTGGGAGCCCTTGACGCTGAACTTAGACGCAAGATGCAACAAGAGCTAGTTAGATTACAGCGCAAACTTGGAATAACATTTGTATTTATTACCCATGACCAAGAGGAAGCCATTAGTATGTCTGATAGGATTGTTATTATGGATAATGGTGAAATCAAAGAAATTGGAGAGCCATTTGAAGTTTTCAAAATTAACGAAAGTGATTTTGAGGCTGGAGTTCAGAGAATTGAGTTTGTACTCGAAAACGGAGAACGTGTAGTTGCGTGTCGCAAGGGGCTTTCTTCGTGCATGGAAATAATAAACAAGGCGAGTCTGAACTGGGAAAGGGAAGGCGATGAATAAGAAACTAAGATTGCCTATTTATACAACGTCACTGCTCCTAGTATGTGTCCCTTTAATTTATTTGGTTTTTTTGAGCTTTATGACTAGAGGTGATGTTTGGGGATTTGAAATTGTCCCAACAATGGCAAATTATAAGGAGATTTTCACACCGTTTTATATGGGGATTTTTTTGGACTCATTTAAATTGGCAGGAATTTCTACCATTTTAATTGGGATAATTGGATACCCATTTGGTTACTTTATGGCCAAGTTAAAGGATACATGGAAATCAAGAGTTATGTTGCTTTTAATGATACCATTTTGGATTAGTGGATTGTTAAGACTTTATGGCTGGATTATTATGTTTAGGAGCAATGGGGTATTTGATCAAATATTGATGAAACTTTCAATTATTGATGAGCCTTTAAGGATGCTTTATACATATCCTGCTGTGGTTGTAGGACTTGTTTATGCCTTGTTACCGTTTATGATTTTTGCAGTTTATCAAAGTGTAGAAAAAATGGACTGGAACATTGTGTTAGCTGCCAGAGATTTAGGAGCTAGCAAGACGAAGGCCTTCTTTACGGTTACTTTACCAATGACAATGCCAGGTCTACTAAGCGGGATAATTTTGAGCTTTATACCTTCAATGGGATTATTTTTCATTGCGGATATCCTTGGAGGAAACAAGATAGTTCTTGTTGGAAATATAATTTCAGATTTAATGACAACAGGACGAAACGTACCACTAGCTGCGGCTATGTCGGTTGTATTACTTGTCTTTACTTCAATATCCCTATGGATTTACAGAAAAGTGTCAAATACTAGAGAATTGGAGGGCTTGTTTTAATGAAAAAATTTAAGTTTTCCTATGTTTATCTAGGTGTAATACTTTTTATTATATATATACCGATTATACTTACTATCATTTACTCATTTAACGAATCGAGAATTAGCTCTATTTGGGGTGGTTTTAGCCTTGATTGGTATTTAGAATTGTTTAGTGATGATGAAATTTGGGAAGCGCTCAAAAACAGTATAATACTTGCAACTGTTAGCAGTTTTATTGGTATGTCAATTGGACTGATGGGGGCTTTGGCAATTTCAAAGGATAGAAATAAGGTTGATGGTAGCATTGAATACATTTCATTATTGCCAATTATGATTCCAGAAATTATACTTGGTATGGTATTTCTTGCGCTTTTCTCTCTTGTCTCACTTCCACTTGGAATGTTGACACTTGTCCTTGCTCATGTAACGTTTTGTGTGCCATATAACTATATGTTAATTAAGGCTAGACTGGCAGAGCAAAATGGACATATTGAGGATGCGGCTAGAGACCTTGGGGCTTCACCAAGAGATGTTTTTAGGGATATTACCTTGCCATTTCTGAAGCCTGCGATTTTGTCTGGGATGATTTTGTCCTTTGCAATGTCTTTTGATGATGTTATAATTAGCGTGTTTGTAACAGGACCAACTGTTAATACATTGCCAATTAAGATCTATACTATGATTAAAACAGGGGTAACCCCAGAAATAAACGCACTATCAACACTGATGGTAGGCGTAATAATTATTGCTATGATATTGCTTAAAGCAATTTCAATAAATAAAAGAAAGAAAGAGGGATATTATGAAAAAATTAATTAGCCTTTCACTGGTATTAATAATGGTAGCTGCATTATTAGCTGGATGTGGAAGTGATAAAAAAGCTGGAGGAGAGCTTGTAATATATACTTGGGAAGGTATGTTTGACAAGCAGGTAATTGCAGACTTTGAAAAAGAAACAGGAATAGAAGTTAAGTTTTCTAATTTTGATACTAATGAAACTATGCTTGCAAAACTAGAAGAAAACAAGGGCAGTGATTATGACCTTGTTGTTGCAGATGATTACATTATTGAAATGGTAATCAAAGAAGGATTAGCACAAAAATTAGACAAAGATAAAATTTCTACACTAAAAAATATTAATCCTATCTACCAAGGCCATTTCTACGACAAGAATAACGAGTATACAGTACCATACGGAGCAGGAATGCCTCTACTAGTGTATGACAAAAAAGCTACAGGATTTGACCTTAAAAGCTACCAAGACCTTTGGGACAAAAGCCTAAAGAACAATGTGGCGTTAATAGGTAACTACAGAGTAATTAATGGAATTACATTAAACACAATGGGCAAAAGTTTAAATGAAGAAAATCTAGCAGATATCAAAAAAGCAGGGGAAAAAATGATTCAGCTAGCAGATAATGTAAGAGTTATAAATGACAACAATACACAGGATTTCCTAATTAATGGGGAAGTTAAAGCGGCTTTACTTTACACTTCACAGGTAAACCTTGCACTTGATGCAAACCCTGACCTAAAGGTAGGGTATCCTTCTGAAGGACTTGGATTTGGAATAATGAATGGATTTATTCCAAAGAATGCGCCAAACAGTGATGCGGCTCATAAATTCTTGGAATACATCAACCAGCCAAAAGTTGCGGCAAAGTGTTTTGAATCTCTAGGATATTACACAACAAACAAGGCCTCTGAAGAGTATATTTCAAAAGAAAAATATGATAGAATAGTTCTACCAAAGGAATATACAAAGGGAGAAATTATCCATAATATTTCAAAAGAAGCAGATGCGCAAGAACAAAAAAACTGGAACCTATTTAAGAAGGCAACAAAGTAAAACTTAAATATGAATTAAGACAAAAACCCCCTACTTTCAAGGGGGTTTTGTGTTATAATAAAATATATTTAGGAGGATATGGCTATGACACTGAATGATAAAAAAATTCTTATCGTCGATGATGTAAAAATCAACAGGTTAGCATTGAGTAAAATTCTCGAATCAGAATATACGATAATAGAGGCAATCAATGGCAAAGATGCAATTGAAAAAATGAAAGACCTAAGGGAACAATTAAGCTTAATAATCCTTGATATTGTAATGCCTGAAATGGACGGATATGAATTTTTGGAATATAAAACTTCAAACAAAGTTTTTAATAATATTCCAGTAGTAGTAATTACTCAGCAAACAGGGGAGGCGGAAGAATTAAAGGCACTAGAACATGGTGCGATTGATTTTTTGACAAAGCCATTTAATAGCAAGATTATAAAGCACAAAGTAGCTACTATTGTAAAGATGAGAGAAACTGCAGCTTTAGTTAACGCTATAGAAAAAGATTCAACTACATCAGTTTATACCAAAGAAGCTCTTTATCAAAAGACACAAAGGCTTATTAGGGACAACTTAGATGTGGAGTTTGATGTTGTATGCTTTGATATTGAAAATTTCAAATTAATTAATGAGAGATACGGTGAAAAAGAGGGCGACAGGGTGCTACTTGTAATGGCACGTGCCTTTGATAAATTAATGACCAAGCAAGATGGATATGCTGGGCGTTTTGGCGGAGACGTTTTTATGGGAGTTTGTAAAACTACTAAGCATTTAGACCCATTTATGGTTGCACGAAATTTCGAAAAGTTTTTAAATAGAACTCTCAAAGGTATGAACATCAGTGTTAAATGCGGGCTTTATCATATTGAGGATAGAAACCTTTCTGTTAGATTAATGTATGATAATGCCAAGTATGCTGTAGAAACTGTGAAGGGTAAATACGGCAAAATAATTGCTGTATTTGATAAAGCGATGGAATCTCAAAGGAGAGATGAAATGGAGCTTAACGCAGAAATGATTGAGGCGTTAAGTAAACATCAATTTAGAGTATACTGCCAGCCAAAATTTGAACTAGAAACAAAAAAATTAATAGGTGCAGAAGCCTTAGTTAGATGGGAGCATCCCCAAAAAGGGTTGATTTCTCCAAATAGATTTATACCAATCTTTGAGAAAAACGGGTTCATAATGGAACTTGATAAATATGTTTGGGAGATGACTTGTAGTGCGATTTCAAAATGGATGAAACTAGGGCATGAAGCATTTCCTATTTCAGTTAACCTGTCAAGGGTAGATTTGAACAATTCGAATTTAGTAGAAATTCTTGTAGGTATTGTTGAGAAGTATCAGGTTCCACCAAAATACTTACATATAGAGATTACGGAGTCAGCATATACAGAAAACGAAGCAAATACTCTCAAGATAATTTCGAACCTAAGGGCAGCAGGATTTATAATTGAGATGGACGACTTTGGCTCTGGATATTCATCATTAACATTGTTAAAGGATGCTTGCGTTGATATTATTAAACTGGACAAAGGCTTTATATCTGGACTTAGAGAAGACGATGATAATTTTGTTCTTAAACATATTATATCCCTTTGCAAAGATTTGGAATTACCAATAATCGCAGAGGGGATAGAAACAAAAGAGGAGTTAGAGATTCTAGCTGATTTAGGCTGTATGTTTGGTCAGGGGTATTACTATTCAAAGCCACTGGCACCACCAGAATTTGCTGAATTTATTAAAAATGCAAAGATTAGGAACTTTAACCATGAAGAATGTCCAAAAGGGTTGCCTGTTAGGAGAAATATTAGGAGTATAGATGGCACTTTAGCTGCACAGCTTTCAGAAACAATGCCTTGTGGTATTGTTAGATTTACACTTGGTGGCAAAATAATGTTTTGCAATACAATTTTTGCAAGATGCTTGGAATTTGAAAACACTTTAGATTTAAATAAAACTTATGAAACATTGGGAGAACTTGTTACAGACAAAACATATGATGCAATAAGAGAAACCATAGATCGTAATTCTGTGAACAACTTATTTGAACCACATGTTAAATGTCAATTCAAAGCCAAAGATGGAAGCATCAAGGAAAGTTTTGTATCAATATCTAAGGTTGAAGAAAATGGCAGTTATTCAATGCAGTTTGTAGTAACCGAATTTACATTATACAAAACCAATTACGATGGAAATGAAAAGTTAAAGGCAGTATTAAAGAATATTCCAGGAGGAATAATTAAATACAAGGACGGTAACGGCAAAGTTTTTGAATATGCTTCTGACACTATATTTGAAATGTTTGGCTATGATAGACAGGAAATTTTGGAAAAATATAATAATAATTTTGAAATTATTATCCATCCAAAAGACAAGAGTAAGCTTAGTCGAGAGCTAAGGGAACAATTTGAAGATGGCGATGTGGCTCACTGTGAACATAGGATTATTACAAAGGATCACAAGATTAAATGGGTGTATTCTGTAACTAAAGAAGTAATAGATGCTTATGGCGAAAAGTGGTTTTATGTAATATTAATAGATACAACTACGTATAAGAGATTAGAGAAACGTGCAAGACTTGATCAAAAAAGGCTTGAAAACATATTACCTTATACAAATGATATCGTCTTTGAAATTGACTTTATTAAACAAGAAATCTTAGCAACAGATAACTTCAAAGAAACATTTGGATATGATCTAGAAGTTACGTTTGATGGTGAGAATAGAGAGTCAACAAGGTATATCACAGAAGAAACAAGGCTGAAACTAAAAGAGTTAATATTTGAGTCAATAGATAGAAAAGGATTTGGAGAAATGGAACTTCAAATTGCAAATATTAATGGAGATAAGAAGTGGTACAAAATAAACTTGGCTGTAACTAAGAATATCAATAATGAGCTTCAAAAGATGGTCGGAATTATTGTTGACATAAATTCTGAAAAGCTGCTATTGCAGCAGATGAGAATTGAGGCGACAAGAGATTCATTAACTCGAGTATTAAACAGGAAAAACTTTGAGATAAAGGTAAAGGATAGACTAGAGATAGGCTTCGAAAAGAATGCCTTTGTAATTGTAGATATTGACAATTTCAAAGGTGTAAATGATTCAATGGGACATCAATTTGGCGATAATAAGTTAAAGCACTTATCAGAGATCATTACAAGTATGCTTAGAAATGATGATGTTATTGGTAGACTTGGCGGAGATGAATTTGCATTCTTTATCACAGGAATTGGTAGTACTAATTTCATGAAAGAGAGAATGGAAATACTAATTAAGAGGGTTAAAGACGAAGCTGGGATTACTATTTCAGCAGGTGTTGCTGTTTCAAAAGACAAGAATACAACCTTTGAGAGACTTTATGCCTTAGCAGACGAAGCCATGTATGAAATGAAGAAACAAAATAAAAATGGATTTACAATTAAAGAAGAAAGTGAGTAATATATGCTGTTTGATTCACATGCACATCTTAACAACGAAAAAATTAATAATGAGACTAGAGAACTTCTAGCTAATGGAATAGCAAACTCTGACGTATCATATATGATGGACGTAGGGTTTAACCTTGCAAGCTCAAAGCTTGCAGTTGATCATAGTGAGAAATATTCTTGGTGCTATGCAGCAGTAGGTTGTCACCCTCACGATGCAGATCAAATGGATGATATGGAGCTTATGATGTATAAATCTCTAGCAAAAAAAAGCAAAGTTAAAGCTATTGGTGAAATCGGTCTTGATTTTCACTATGATAATTCATCAAGAGATGCACAGCGAGAATGGTTTAGAAAACAAATTAGATTGGCAAACGAACTAAAGATGCCAATTGTAATTCACTCACGAGATGCAGATCAGGAGGTTTTGGATATTCTCAAAGAAGAACAAGCCTTTAGCGATGAGAGGAAATCTTGGTTCCAAAAGAGAAGTGATGGGACAGGTGATGCAAGGGTACTCTTACACTGCTTTAGTGGAAGTGCTGAACTTGCAACCCAATACGTTAAACTTGGAGGGACAATTTCAATTGCAGGGCCTGTTACATACAAAAATAACAAAAAAACATTGAGAGTTGTGGAAGAAATCCCATTAGATTACTTGTTAATCGAAACAGATGCTCCATACTTAACTCCGGAACCTCATCGTGGCAAAAAAAATATTTCTCCATTTGTTGAATTTACAGCAAAAAAAATAGCAGAAATAAAAGGTATAACTTTTGAAGAAGTTGCAAACAAAACTTGTGAAAACGCAAAAAGATTTTTTGATATAGAATAAGTGGAGGTAAATTATGCAAAAGAGAGATTCCTATGCAAAGGATAAAGGGGCTTGGTGTGGGCTTAATAGACCAGATATGAACATTGATGATGTTGATGTAGTAGTTTTTGGAATCCCATATGATGAAGGCGTTTCGTATCGAGGTGGTGCAGACGAAGGAATGGCAACCCTTAGAGCTAATACATTTTGCTCTACACCCTTTACAGAAACATTCAAAAGTTTTAGCAAACTGACAGTTTATGATGCTGGCGATTTTATAAAAAAAGGTAAGAGAGATGATTACTTCAAAGCAATAGAGGACTTTGTATGCGATCTAGTATCAAAGGGGAAATTTTTCACTATGATAGGTGGCGACCATAGTGTTACAATTCCAGTGCAAAGGGGTATTGATAAGGCTGTTGACGAAGATTTCGGGATTATACATATTGATGCACACTTTGATTTATGTGATTCTCTTGGTGGAGACAGGTTTAGTCATGGTAGCACAGAACGTAGAGCCCTTGAGCTATCAAATGTTTCGGGAACATCAAATATATACTTTGTGGGAATTAGATCTATCGAAGAAGACGAATTTGAATTTAAAAGGACAAATGATATTCAAGTTGCGAGTTCGGCATATTGCCATGAAGTGGGAATACCAAAGGTTGCAAAAGATGTCATTGAAGCAATGAGCAAATTTAGCAAGGTTTATATAACATTGGACATTGATTGCCTTGATCCTGCATTTGCAGCGGGAACAGGAACACCACAGTTTGGTGGACTTTATAGCAGACAGGTGTTAGATTTAATAAGGTATTTGTTTGAAGGGCTTAACATTATTGCTATGGATATTGTTGAAATTGCGCCAGAGTTAGATCCTTCACTTACATCAATGTTTGCAGGCAGAAAAATTTTGCAAGAATCTTGGGGTCATGTTGCAAAAAAACTTTCTAAACTAGAAGGGTAAAAAAATGGTAAAACAAACAATTAAAGATACAATAGATAAATATAAATTAATAGAGCAAGGAGATACAGTTGTAATAGGACTTTCAGGAGGTCCTGATTCATTGTGTCTTTTTGATGTGTTAGTTGAGCTTAGCCATGAAATGGAGTTAACCCTCCATGGGGCACACGTTAACCATCAGTTTAGACCAGGAGCTGCTGATGAGGATCAGCTTTATGTTGAAAACCTATGCCAAGACAATGGGGTATGTAATTGGGCAGTTTCACTTGACTGCAATGCAATTGCAAAGGAATATGGTCTCACAAGTGAAGAAGCAGGGCGTAAGGCTAGATATGAGTTTTTTGACAAAGTTGCAAATACTATTGTTGAGGAAGGCACTCCACGAGATAAGGTAAAGATTGCAATTGCCCAGAACCTAAATGACCAAGCAGAAACTATTTTGTTTAGGCTTTTGAGGGGAACAGGTATTGACGGATTAAGTGGCATTGAATATAAAAGAACAACACCTTACAATAATACAATAATTAGACCTTTACTTGATGTATCTCGAAATGAAATTGAAGCTTATTGTGAGGATAATCAATTAGAGCCATGTATTGACAAAACTAATTATGAGCCAATATATGCTAGAAACAAGATCAGACTAGAGCTGATTCCGTATTTAAAGGAAAACTATAATTACAATATTGTAGAATTAATGAATAGGCTTAGCCAGATTGCTAGAGAGGACAAAAGTTTCATTTGGCAATGTACAGAGGAGGCATATAACGAGGCACTAATATCTAAAGGCAAAAGTGTATGTAAACTGAAGCTGGAGGTCATGAGTAATCTCCATTCATCAGTTTTAAGGAGAATTATTCTAAAAGCTTTTTCTGAAATAGGTTTATTCAAAGATATTGCATTTAATCACCTTGAGCAATGTGAGAAGCTTGTTAGAACAGGGCAAACTCCAAACCAGCTTGATTTGCCAAACAACTATATAATTAGAATTTCGTACGATAAGGTTATTTGTGAGAAAAAAAATAAGGCTCTTAAGCAAAGTATTAAACTACCAACAATAAATATAGTTTCAAGGGGGGACTATATACCTAAAGAAGGGGTTTGTGCCTTTGATTATGATTTGATTCAAAAAGAGTATGGCACAGTAAACCTAGTTACTAGAAAACGTGAAGCAGGTGATTTCATTAGAATAAAAGGAACTGGAGGACGCAAAAAGATACAGAACCTATTTGTTGATTTAAAAGTTCCAAGAGAGAAAAGAAATGAAATTTATTTTGTCGCTATTGGTAAGGAAGTTTTATATATTCCACAAGGAATAATGCCAGCTAGATATAGTGGGAATTATGACATAACTGAAAGGACAAAAAAAATCATAACAGTTGAATTTGAAGCGGGTTTATGATAAAATTTGTGTTTAGTACACAAGAAAAATGTGTTTTACACTTAGGTAAATAGTGAAATTTGTTAATAAAACAAAAGAAGGAGATAATAAATTGAAGAATATTACGAAGAATTTCGGAATCTATGCAATGATTTTGATTTTAGTTCTGGGAATGGCGTATTTTTACAACAAAAGCCCACAAGACGAGATAAAAGACATTACATATTCCAAGCTGACACACTACATTGCTAATGAAGAAGTGAAAAGCGTTGAATTTGAAGAATTAAAAATTACAGGTGTCTTGAAAAATGGAGACAAGGTAGTAACTTATGCGCATTCTTCGCTAGATGTAGATAGACTACATACGGAGTATTTAGATAAATTAAGTGCTGATGATAAGATTGTAGTTAAGAATGTTAAACCAAAAGAAGAACCATGGTTTATTGCTTTATTACCTACTTTAGTTATGATCGTAGTCCTAGTCCTTTTCTGGGTTATGATTATGAGACAGCAAGGTGGCGGCGGCAAAGCCATGTCATTTGGCAAGAGTAAGGCAAAGTTGCAAAAAGAAGGGGATTTGGGCAAACTTACATTCAAGCAGGTTGCAGGACTTGACGAAGAAAAAGAAGAACTAGAGGAAATCGTAGACTTCCTTAAACACCCACGTAAGTACAATAATTTAGGTGCTAGAATACCAAAAGGAATATTACTTGTAGGCCCTCCGGGAACAGGTAAAACATACATTTCAAAGGCAACAGCAGGTGAAGCGGGAGTTCCTTTCTTTACAATTAGTGGTTCTGACTTTGTAGAAATGTTTGTCGGTGTTGGTGCTAGTAGAGTTAGAGACTTGTTTGAACAGGCAAAAAAGAATGCTCCTTGTATAATATTTATAGATGAAATAGATGCAGTTGGTCGTAAGAGAGGCGCCGGAATGGGTGGTGGTCATGATGAAAGAGAACAAACTCTAAACCAGCTACTTGTTGAAATGGACGGATTTGCAGAGAATCTAGGCATAATTATTCTAGCTGCAACTAATAGACCTGACATTTTGGATCCAGCATTATTAAGACCAGGTAGATTTGATAGACAAATTGTAATTGGAGTGCCAGATATCAAGGGCAGAGAAGAAATATTTAGAGTTCATTCTGCTAACAAACCTTTAGATGTTGGCGTTGAACCAAAAATATTAGCGAGAAGAACACCAGGATTTACACCAGCAGATATTGAGAATATGCTAAACGAAGCAGCACTTTTAACTGCAAGACGTAATGGCCGCAAAATTAGAATGTATGAAATCGAAGAAGCAATTACAAAAGTTATTGCAGGACCAGAAAAGAAAAGTAGAGTTATTAGTGAAAAAGAGCGTAGACTTACAGCTATTCATGAGGCAGGTCATGCAATTGTTGCACATTCTCTACCAGGAACAGATCCAGTTCATCAAATTACAATTGTTCCAAGAGGTAGAGCAGGCGGATTTACAATGATTCTACCAAAAGAAGATAGAATGTATATGACCAAAAAAGTAATGGAAGAGCAAATTGTACATTTACTTGGTGGACGTGTTGCAGAAATGATAGTTTTAGATGACATTAGTACAGGTGCAAGTAACGATATTATGAGAGCGACTGAAATTGCAAAAGATATGGTTACTAAATATGGATTCTCAGACAAGCTAGGCCCTGTAAACTATAGTTCAACTGATGAAGTTTTCTTAGGTAAGGACTTTACGTCTAAGCAAAACTACTCAGAGGAAACAGCATCAGAAATTGATGAGGAAATCAAGAGAATTGTTCATACTGGATTTGAAGATGCAGAGAGAATTCTTAGAGAGCACAAAGATAAGTTGATTAGAGTTGCTGATGCGCTTATGGAAATTGAAACTCTTGATGGAGATCAGTTTGAATTATTATATGATGGCAAAATGACAGCTCAAGAATTAGCTGATGACTTCAGAGAAAAAGAAAAAGCAATTTTAGAAGCTAATCAAAAAGAATCAGACGAAAATGATGAAGATTTAGCTAGACTTGAAATGGAGCTTGCAGCATATGATGAAGATTATATGGATGATGGGCTTGATGACGATGATGATGAAGATGTTGAACAAGAAAAAAAGGAAACTATCAGTAATACTGATGGGGTAAAAGAGGAAGAAGATGAAACTAACAATTAAGGAATGTCTCAATTTATCAGCTTTCACTGGCGCAAATGTTTTGGGCGGCAAAAGTAAAGTGGATAATTACATAAAAAGAGTCTCTGTATTGGAAGCAAAGGACACCAAAAAGATTACCAACTTTTTTGGAATCAAAAATCAATTAATGCTGACAGGATTCTTTGGAATTGAGGAAGATGTTGATGCACAGCTTGAGATTGTAAAAACACTTGTTGATAATGAATGTGGAGCTTTGGCAGTTTTCTTTGTTGGAGAAAACATAAAGAAGGTGGATGAAAAAGTAATCGCTTTGTGCGATCAGATTGGGCTACCTTTAATACAAATGGATAGCAATATTAATATGTGGGATGTAATTGATGAAATTGCACGTAAGCTATTTTGGAGGGATGATGAGTACGGAAATAAGCTAATTAATAATACCGTTTTCCACTTATTAAACTTTGAGAAATATGCCGATTTCCAAAGTGCAATTAAGGGTGCTGCCATTAATAATAACTTCCAATTAGTGCTTTTGAGCTCAGATTTTAACCCAATATTGACAGTAGAAACTAGATATCAAACCACAATTGATCAGGCAATAAGACTAGGTCGTGAAAAAAAGGTGGAAAAAAGAGATTCAGTTTATACAATGATAGATGTTGATGGAGTACTGACTTATTGGGGTCCAGTTGTAATTCAAGGATCGACATACTTTATGTTTATTGTTGATAATGACGATTCATACTCAAACACAGAAATTTCTAAACTTGCAGAGATAATAGAGCTTAGTATGGGTATGTGGAAATACTCACCAATTAGAGATAAACGAGCTGAATTAATTAAGGCTCTTAGGAGAGGAAACATCAGTCTTGCATATTCATTAAAGGATGACTCTGGCATTGATGAAAAATCAATTATGAGTGTGTTCTTTGGAACTGGATTTAAGAGTGCAAATTCACAACTTGTAATTGATGATTTTTGCAGGAAGCATAATTTGACTACATTGCAAGTAATAGATGGCGATGAAACTTGTGGAATGATATTAGGTGACAAGAGCGAAGCAAACTGTGTTGAATTATACAAAGAGATTAAGGCAGAC
Organism: Anaerovoracaceae bacterium; assembly: GCA_036637375.1. Classification (GTDB taxonomy): domain Bacteria; phylum Bacillota; class Clostridia; order Peptostreptococcales; family Anaerovoracaceae; genus JAVWMQ01. The sequence goes on along the minus strand of JAVWMQ010000019.1, from coordinate 7,154 downwards.
AGAGATGTTAGAGTTTTTCATGTAACTCCAGTATCAGGGCTTGAGGGCGCAAGTGATGCATTTAGATTGATAAATGAGTCATGGAGTTTCGCTGAGGATATATTCCCATACAAGAGGGTATTCTCTAAGTATGAGCTTGCTATGGTTAGTAGCTGCGTGAACATTCAGCTAAGAGGTGGATTTATAAGGAAAAACTATGCTAAATTGTTAGAACCTTTTTATGTTGATAGCAGTAACAAAGAAAAACAGTTAGTAGATACTCTAGAAACCTTCGTATTAGATGCGGGTATGAATGGTATCAAAACAGCAGAATTTATGGATGTACATGCAAACACAATTCAGTATAGGCTAAAAAAGATAAATGAAATTTTAGGAGCAGAAATTATGGGCAACAGAGTTGCACCAGGGCTTACAATAGCGTTAGCTCTTAACAGATTAGATCGTGCACATAAGGTAAAGAAGTAGGAGGAAGGATTAATGCTATTAGCATTTGATGTTGGAAATACAAATATTGTTCTTGGGGTATTTGTAGAAGGTAAGTTAGTACAAAATTGGCGTCTTGAAACAGATAATAACAAAAGTGCCGATGAATATGGTATGGTTATAAACCAATTATTTGCTTTTGAGGGGATTAATATAAACGAAGTCGAAGACGTTATTATTGCAACAGTTGTACCTTCAGTTCTTTACACACTTCAGCATTTATCGATGAAGTATTTTAACAAAAAGGCAATTGTTATTGAATCAGGAGTTAAAACAGGCCTGCTTATTAAGTATGATAATCCAAAGCAGGTGGGTTCAGATAGAATTGTAAACGCAGTAGCCGCATTTAATAAATATGGTGGTCCACTGGTATTAATAGATTTTGGTACAGCAACAACATTCTGTGCAGTAACCGAAAAAGCTGAGTATCTTGGTGGCGCAATTGCTCCAGGGCTAAAGATTTCATCAGAGGCATTGTTCCAAATGACCTCAAAGCTACCAAAAGTAGAATTAGAAAGGCCAGAAAGTGTAATTTGCAAAAATACAATTCAAAGTATGCAGTCAGGACTTGTGTATGGACATATGGGCATGGTAGACTTCATTGTCAAAAAGATGAAAAAAGAGCTTGTTGAAATGGGCTGTGACGGTGACAAAATCAAGGTAATTGCAACAGGCGGTTTAGCAACACTTATCGAAGAAGGTGTGGATTGCATTGATGAAGTTGATAAGATGCTAACACTTGAGGGATTAGAAATAATATACAGAAAAAACAAAAAGAAACGTTAGGGAGAAACAAATGAGGATTGGAAATTTAACACTTGAAAATCCATTCATTGCTGCTCCACTTGCAGGCATTACAGACGCACCTACTAGACAAATTTTTCGGTCTATGGGTGCGGCTTTGGTATGTTCTGAGATGATAAGCGGCAAAGGGTTAATGTATAATAACAAAAACACTGAGGATTTATTAAGAATATTTGATGACGAAAAACCAGTGTCATTGCAAATATTTGGTGCAGAGCCAGATGTAATTGCATATACAGCAAAGGCACTTAAAGATAGAGAAAATGCAATTTTAGATATTAATATGGGCTGCCCTGTCCCAAAAGTAGTCAAAAACGGGGAAGGTTCTGCAATGCTCAAAAACGTAGATCTTATCTATGACGTTGTTAAAGCAGCAGTGCAAAACGCAGGCAAACCAGTTACAGCAAAAATTAGAATTGGCTGGGATGAAAATTCAATTAATGCAGTAGAAACTGCAAAAGCTATAGAAGCAGCAGGAGCATCAGCAGTTGCTATCCATGGTAGAACTAGAATGCAATATTATTCAGGGACAGCAGACTGGAACGAGATTAGAAAAGTTAAAGAAGCTGTAAATATACCAGTTATAGGTAATGGAGATGTATTTAAAGGAGAAGATGCACTAAGAATGATTAAGGAAACAGGTTGCGATTTCGTTATGATAGGACGAGGCAGTCTTGGAAACCCTTGGATTTTTAGAGAAGCTGTTGCCCTATGGAAGGGAGAAGAACCACCAGCGCCGCCGACAATTAATGAAAAGGTAACGATGATGTCACATCACTTTGAAGGACTATTAAACCTAAAAGGTGAAAAAACAGCAGTAAAAGAAATGCGTAAGCATGTTGGTTGGTATACAAAGGGAATGGCTAATTCAGCAGAGTTTAGGAGAAATATCAATCAAATAAATGATGCAAAAACCCTTCGCCTAAGTTTTGAATCCTTAATGATTAAGGAATAATAGTAGGCAAATTAATTAGCAAAATAATAAAAAAATGCAGTGTTGATATAGAATCAACACTGCATTATTAGTTTTACATATTTGGCTGAACCTCGAAACCCTTTTTGAATCCTCTGCGCCTATAATCAATTGCAAATTTTTTGAGATACTGGTTTGCTTCTTTGCCTACGCCAATTTCAATGCCATCAACTTCATAAAGTGTATCTTCGCTTCTATAAGTTGTAGGTAAGATTGTAAAGGCATATCCGCAACAACCAGATTTTCGCAAATCTACCTTCATATATTTTCCCTGAGCAATCAGTTTCTTTAATTCATCTTTTGCGGGATCCGTAATTCTAATTTCCATGAGGTCCTCCTCAATCACATAAGTGATTTATTTTCCAAAATATCTATTTAATAGACCTTCGAAAGCTTTACCATGTCTAGCTTCGTCTTTAGCCATTTCGTGAACAGTATCGTGGATTGCATCTAGATTCTGCTGTTTAGCCATTACTGCTAATTCTTTTTTGCCAGCGCATGCGCCACATTCAGCATCTACTCTCATCTGTAGGTTCTTTTCAGTTGAAGATGTTACAACTTCACCAAGCATTTCAGCAAATTTAGCTGCATGTTCTGCTTCTTCCCAAGCTGCCTTTTCCCAGTATAGTCCGATTTCAGGATATCCTTCTCTATGAGCAACTCTAGCCATTGCTAGGTACATACCAACTTCAGTACATTCTCCGTTGAAGTTATCTCTTAGTCCCTGAATGATAGCAGGATCAACGCCTTCAGCTACGCCAACAACGTGTTCATCAGCCCATTCCTTTTCGCCTTCAACTACCTGGTTAAATTTCTCAGCAGGTACTCCGCACTGAGGACATTTTTCTGGTGCTACATCTCCTTCGTGTGTGTATCCACATACTGTACAAGTCCATTTCATAATTATTACCTCCGTATTTTAATATTATTTTTTTAAAATTAACATGGTAATATTATACCTTAGTTTAGACAATTTAAACACCTAAAAAATGCTTTTTTTTGGTGACAATGTCACCAAGTAATGTAGTGCTTTACAATTTATTAATTTACCATTATAATTAAAATATTAATACTTATAAGGAGGAAAAAATGGAAGCAAAGATTGTAGAAGCACTTGAGCAGATTAGACCATTCTTGCAAAGTGATGGTGGAGATATTGAATTTGTTGAATACACAGAAGATAAAATCGTAAGAGTTAGACTTCAAGGTCATTGCGCTGGTTGTCCAGGTGCACAAATGACTATTAAAGGTGTTGTTGAGAGAATTCTAAAAGAATCATATCCAGAAATTCAGGCAGTGGAAGCGGTGAACTAATGAGAAGCCAACAAAAGAAAAAAAATAAGCGCAAATTTAAGCGCTATTTGATTCTTTGTTTAGCATTGTTAGTAGCGATAACCATTGGTATGATATCTAAAGGCATTAAAGGAGATACTGCAGGCAATGTAGTATCTCCTTTTGAAAAAAATAAGGAAATTGATTTATCAATTACTTGTGTCGGGGATGTTATGTTGCATATGCCACAAATAAATGCTGCTTATAAAAGCAAGACCAAAGAATATAATTATGACGATAATTTTGAATATGTAGCAAAATATATCAAAAATGCAGATTTAGCTTTATGTAATATGGAAGTAACATTTCCACTGAAACCATATCAAGGCTATCCAGCTTTTAGAGTACCAGATGCCTTAGCAACTGCTGTTTCTAAGGCAGGATTTGATGTTGCATTAACTTCAAATAATCACATGAATGATAGTGGAGCTGATGGACTCAAGAGAACTGCAAAGGTTCTAAAAAAGGAAGGTCTAAAAGTTACAGGAAGTAGAATCGACAAAGAGCAAAAAAACTATGTGGTAACAGAGGTTAAAGGTGTTAAGGTTGGGGTTGTTTCATATACTTATGCAAATTCAGCTAACAACAATAGTGTTTCTATAAATGGAAATCCACTTTATGGTGAAGACAAAGTTCTTGCAAATTACTTTACAGCTAGCAACATAGATGAAGATTTGAAAAGGATTAATAAGACAGTTAAAGCTGCAGAAGCAGATGGTGCTGAACTAATAATACTTTATTATCACTGGGGAGAAGAATATAAAACATCTCCAAATGAATTGCAAAAGAAGATTGCAAAAGCTAGTGCAAAGATGAACGTAGATATAATATATGCTTCTCATCCACATGTACTTCAAAATGTAGATGTAATTAAAGTCAAAGACAAAGACGGAAAAATTAAAAAGGAAGTTCCTATATATTATAGTATGGGTAACTTTATATCTAATCAAAACAGACACACATTAAATAATAAGCTTACAGAGATTGGTGTTCTAGCTGGAATTGATTGCACATATGATCAAAAGTTAGATAAAATAACTAGCTTTAAATTTAATGCTGTGCCAACATGGGTAAATGTATATTACAAAGAGGGAAAACGCAAATATGTAGTTATACCTCTTGATGATAAAATTAAAAGTAACAAATCTATTAAAGAGTCAGGAAATGCAAATCTGGCGATAAAGGCTAGGGAGGACGGCTATGAAATACTCGGAATTAATAAAGACTAAAGTAACTGAACAAAAACCAGAGATTATTAAAATGGTACAAGAATTAATATCAAAAAAGAGTATAGCGGGAGAACCTACCGTAGATATGCCATTTGGCGAGGGTGTTGATAATGCATATAAATATATGCTATCAAAGGCAATTGCAGATGGCTTTGAAACAAAGAATGTAAATAATTATGGCGGACATATTGAGTTTGGCGAAGGACAAAAGATAATGGGAATCCTGTGTCACTTAGATGTTGTACCAGAGGGCGATGGTTGGACAGTTGATCCTTTTGTGGGAGAAGTCAAAGACCACAAGATTTTTGGTAGAGGTGCAATTGATAACAAAGGACCAACCGTTGCTTCATATTTTGCAATGAAAATCCTAAAAGAAATGGGTATAACCCCAAATTGTAGAATTAGGTTAATACTTGGGCTAGATGAAGAAACTAACTGGGAAGGAATTAAGGAATATGCCAAGGCAGAAAAGGCACCAGATTTTGGGTTTACACCTGATGGAGATTTCCCTTTAGTGAACAGAGAAAAAGGAATACTACTATTTGATATAGCTAAAAAGTTTGCTAAAGGTCTTGGAACTGGAATTAGCCTTAGGAACATAGCGGGGGGCAATGCACCAAATATGGTTCCTGATTTTGCTAGAGCTGTAATTAACTCAGACAACAAAAAGGTTTATGAAATGGCAAAGGAACGTGCCAATGAGTTTAGACAAAATGGCAAAAAAGTAAATACTAGGGGAATAGGCAAAAGCTTAGAAATAGTTGCAAAAGGAGTGTCAGCTCATGGTGCGAAACCTGAAAGTGGAGTTAATGCAATTTCAATTTTGATGGAATATCTGGGCGGTTTTGAATTTAACAATGAAGATGTAAATGATTTCCTTGAGTTTTATAACAAACATATTGGCTATGAAGTTAATGGTGAATCTATTGGAGTGGCATTGTGTGATCAGCCATCGGGGAACTTGATTTTTAATGTTGGAATGATACAAGGTGATGATAAATCCATTAGTATCAAAGTTAACGTTAGATATCCAGTTACACTAGATGAGCAAAATGTTTATACTGGAATTGAACCTGTAACCACTAAATATAACTTGGGAATAATCAAAATAAAGCACCAATTACCAGTTTATATTAGTGAAGAAGATGAGCTTGTGACTACACTTATGGAGGTGTACAAGGAGCATACAGGGCAAAAGGATGCAGAGCCAATTTCAATTGGAGGAGGAACTTATGCAAGAGCCTTCAAAAATATTGTGGCATTTGGCCCTACATTTCCACTAGAGCCTCAGGTGGAACATAAGCCGGACGAATATATTGACATCGATAATTTAATAAAGATGACAGAAATATTTGCTGAGGCAATATATAAATTAACTCTTTAATAAATGCTCTTGACATAGAGTGTTAAAAAGTATAATATATCTTGTGTAAATAAATATCTGTTTCAGGGCGAGGTGGAATTCCTCACCGGCGGTAAAGAGTTAATAGCTACGAGTCCGCGAGCAACAAGCTGAACTGGTTAAATTCCAGTACCGACGGTATAGTCCGGATGAAAGAAACGAAAGCAATACTAATTTGTAATTTGCCAGCGCCTTGATTTTCAAGGCGCTTTTTTTAGACATGCATTTCCGAAACAGATTCCGTTTTTCAATTAAATAATACTAGGAGGAATTTGAAATGAACAACATTGAAACAAAATCACAACACAAAAATACGGTTAGATTAGCCAAGATGGGCATGCTTGTAGCTATTTCTATAGTTCTTGTAAGCATAATCCACTTCCCAATTTTTCCTGCTGTACCATTCCTTGAATATGATCCAGCAGACATTCCGATTCTAATTGGAACATTTGCATTTGGGCCAGTTGCAGGGCTATTACTAACAGTTGTAACTTGCGTAATTCAAGGTGTTACAGTTAGTGCTGCAAGTGGTTTATATGGTATACTAATGCACATTATTGCGACAGGAACATTTGTAATTGTTGCAGGTACAATTTATAGCAGAAATAAATCAAAAAAAGCAGGGGTTATTGCACTTGTATGTGGTACATTAGCCATGGCGGCTATAATGGTGCCATCTAATTTATTTATTACACCATATTTCATGGGTGCGCCAAGAGAAGCTATTATTCAGTTATTGCCATTTATCATTGCATTTAACCTAGTTAAAGCAGGAATTAACTCTTTAGTAACTTTGGTTTTATACAAAAAGATATCAAGATTTTTACACAAATAGTTGTGTTCAAATAAGTGCTTTCAAAAAAACGGGGAATCGTGCTACCCGTTTTTTTATTTTTTGAAAATTATCAAAAATGTGATTGACTAATGGGTA
>JAVWMQ010000018.1:0-33960 GCA_036637375.1 Anaerovoracaceae bacterium | reverse complement strand
TATCTCTAATTATTGAAGGTGCAGAACCTAATTGATACATTTCTTTTGAAATCATAACATTTCCTCATTTCTTAAATATAATAATAATAATAATTATAGTTTTACTGTTATTTACCGTTTAACATTTTTATTTTGATCAAATCGAATCAACATATTCAATTGTACGAATTTAGAGGTACGACCTGTAGTCGATGCTACAGCAACTAAATATTTGAATATTCACGATTCTAATTGATTTAATTATCATTTAATATAAGAACTTACCAATTACTCTCTTATATTTTAATTATTAATTTTAAAGTCCGTTTACAACGTTATTAGGTTTTTCTCCAGCCATTACTTTAACCATTGCAGCATATGACCATTCATACATTCTAAAGAATGCTTCGTCTGTTGTTCCAGCAATATGTGGTGTTAAAGTTAGTCTTGAATTTCCTTCTTCATTTAAGTGGAATAGGATGTGGTCATCTTCTGGAGTTCCTGGTTCTGGAGCAACTACGTCAAGAGCCGCAATAACCTTTCCAGCTTCTAATGCTTCTTTAAGATCTTCATCATTTACGATTTCTCCTCTAGAAACATTTACAAGAATAACATCCTGTTTCATCTTAGCAATATTTTCTTTATTGATCATTCCTCTTGTAGAGTCTAATACTGGAACATGATATGATAAAATGTCACATTCTTTGTATAGAGTTTCATGATCAACATAAGTTAAGTTCCATTCTTTTTCAAATGCTTCATCAGCTCTAACTACATCTGTATATAGAATTTTGCATCCGAAAGAACTTAACATTTTAACAGCAGCATGTCCAATAGCACCTAATCCAATAAGTCCTACAGTTCTTGCTCCAAGTTCACGTCCACCTTTGTTTTTGTATGTAAGGTATCCAGTTTTATCTGATTTAACCTTTGAATCATAGTAAGCTGTTTTCTTAAGGCTTGCCATCATCATACCTACAGCATGTTCAGCAACAGCTAGAGCATTTACTGCTCTGTTATTACAAACATATACGCCACGTTCTTTTGTAACTTCTAGGTCAATTTTATCAAAACCAACTCCAAGTGAATGGATTAGTTTTAAGTTAGGAAGCTGTTTAACAACATCTCCTGAAATTGGATCTACAGGTCCACAGAAAATAATGTCTGCATCCTTACACTGTTCAACTAATTCTTCATCTGAGCAAGGGTAGTTAATGAACTCAAAGTCCATTCCTTCTGGTTTTACATCTCCAAAACGTTTAACGAACGCCGGTGGTAATGTGCACTTAATTTTAGCCATTTTCATCCTCCTTAAAATAGCAAAATAATAACAATTTTGTATATTATTTATTGTTTATTAACAATATTTTAACTAGATAATATTTAATATTTATTTTAGAATTGGTCCAGCAATAACCATTTTCTGTACTTCAGAAGTTCCTTCATATAGAGAACAAATTCTGATATCTCTGTACATTCTTTCAATTGGATATTCTTTAATGTATCCATATCCACCATGGAACTGAAGTGCTCTGTCTACAATCCATTTTCCTTCTTCAGCAGTATATAATTTTGCCATTGAAGCAGCCTGGTCAGCAGGAAGCCCTTTGTCCATTCTGTCTGCAGCATCATATACTAAGTGCTGCATAGCTGTTAGTTTAGTGTGCATTTCAGCAATTGTGAACTGAGTGTTCTGGAACTGAGAAATTTTCTTTCCAAACTGTTTTCTTGCTTTTACGTAAGAAACAGCTTCTTCCATAGCACCTGTTGCAATACCTAATGCCTGAGCAGCGATACCTAGTCTACCAACTTTTAGAGTTTTCATTGCATTAGTAAATCCTTCGTTGATGTTACCAAGAATATTTGCTTTTGGTACTCTAACGTTTTCAAGAACGATATCACTTGTAGCGCAACCTTTAATTCCCATTTTTTCTTCAGCTTTACCAAATGATACGCCTTCTGCATGAGAATCAACAACAAAAGTTGTGATACCTTTAACTCCTAGTTTTGGAGCTGTCTTAGCAAACACGATCATGTAGTCTGAGAATGGAGCTGCTGTGATGAAACATTTTCTTCCGTTTAGGATATAATCATCACCATCTTCAACTGCAGTAGTTAAAAGTGAAGCAGCGTCAGATCCAGCACCTGGTTCTGTTAAAGCGAAACAGAAGAATTTGTCACCTGAGATCATTGGTCTTAGGAATTTTTCTTTCTGTTCGTCAGTACCATCGTTTAAGATAGGTGCTGAGTTTAGTGAGTTAACACTTGAAATGTAGATAGCTGCTACAGCACATACTCTTGCAAATTCTTCCATTACGATTGCGTATGCTTTGTAGTCTGCACCTGCACCACCAAACTCAACTGGCATTTTGATACCCATAAATCCAGCATCAAACATCTTTTTAAGTACGTCCTGTGGGAATTCATTAGTCTTGTCAATTTCCTCTGCTAATGTTTTTAATTCTGTTTCTGCAAACTCTCTAGCAAGTTTACGAACTAGCTCATGTTCTTTTGTAAAATTCATATTTACCTCCTTTAATATATATATTCAATTATAACATCTCTGCAAATGTTTGTAGCGATGTACGGGCTTGCTCATAGTTTGTCATCTGCTGATCAACTTCGATAACAACATGTTTGATACCTTCTTTTTGTAGTGAATCTTTAATGATTACATAGTCAAATTCTTCAGGGTCACAGAACTTAGTCTGAACATAAAGAACTCCATCAGCACCTGATTTTTTAACCTTATCGATTATCATATCAGATCTTTTCTTTTCTGCATCATAAAGAACAGAACAACCTTCAGTATCAGAAAGAAGTTTTGCAATGGCTCTTAGCGGGTTGCCAGTGCCTTCTTCTGCCAATGTTCTAAATTGTCTAGATTCCTGAGCAACTTCGTCTTCAACAATAGCAATCTTATTTTCTTCAAGAATCTGTAAAAGACTTGTACTATCAGCAATAATACCAGTAGTAACAATTTTTTTACCGTCCCATGGTTTAACTTCTTCCTGATTTAATGCGTCGATTAATTCAGTAAGTAGTTCAGTATGTTTAACTCTATCCATGAAAAGTCCGCTCTTAATAACAAGACTTCTATTTGATGGTGAAATAAGTTGTGGATATTTTGCTGCTACTGCAACAAATTCCTGTAATTTTAATTTCTGAGCATTGAACACTTTAATAGCATTTTCTAATGCTTCATCAGTGATCTTATTTCCAGAAATTTCTTCTAATTTTTCTTTTACTTTAATGTATTGTTTTTCATTAAAATCAATACCACATTCAATTTTTCTATTCTGTGCATTTGCAACATGAATATATTCAATATCCTTTACTGCTAATTTAAAGTTCTGTCCTAAAGCTTTTAGAGAGTCACACTGAATTGGAACCATTACTGCTGCAAGGTCTCTTAGTGTACCATCTAATGCCATTTCTAAATTTCTTTGAACAATTGAACAGTAGAAAGCTGCAAAGTATTGCTTTGCAAGAGATATTTCTCCTTGGCTTCCCCATAGGCCCATTGGTGCCATTCCAGCTGCATAAACAATTTCAGCTGGTGTATAAACAGGTCCACAACCAACAATTTTCTTACCTTCTGCTTTATAACCTTCAACTAAATCTCTAGGACTTACATCAAACTTCTTTAAAATATTTTCAATATTAGTCATTTGCTTTCGCCTCCTTATTAGCAGTCATTACTTCAATTAATCCTTGAACTCTTGTATCATACTGAGCTGGAGAGAAGTTTCTTGGATCCGCTTGGTCTCCATCAAATATTGCTGTTGGAATTCCAGCTTTTTCTCTAATGTCTCTTTCTAGCTGATACATTGTACCTGTCCATTGTTTACAACTTCTGTTAATATGGATTAACGCTCCATCACATTCATTTTCTTTAATAGCTTTAAGTCTCATATCTAATGAACGTTCGTAAGAAATAGCATTTGGTGTTCTGCAGTAAGCTTTCATAAGTTCATCAGTGTTTTCATAAATGTACCCAAAAGCATCAGCATAAACTGTACCAGTTACATTTACTCCTGCTTCTTTTAGCGTTGTAAAAGTATGTCTTAAATGAGGCCAACATGCAATACCTTCAAATAGGATACGGAATTTTTCCTCTCCTCTGAATGTTGATTTACCTTCTCTAACATTTTCTTTAAATTCTTCTAATAATTTTTCAAATGCAATTGCTGATTCAATTTTTCCTCTCGCACATACAGCTACTGCCATATGGTTAAAGATATCAAATCCATTAAATGGTGATGGATTAGCTGAACACATTCCAATTGCATCAAGCCAAGCTCTACCAGTACGCTGAGAAATTTCCATTACTTCTTCAAATTTCTTTTCATCCCATTTCTTGCCTGTAATTTCTTCAAGCTGAGAAATAGCATAATCGAATTGTCCTTTAACATAATCAACTCTGTCCTGTTCTGCATCGTAATCATTATTGAAAGGAATATCAACTAAAATCATAGGAATGTCTAATGACTTAGCTAAGTTTTCATACCATTTAATCATACAGTTACAGATATTATTACAACATAGAACAAAATCTGGCTGTGGCATTGGCATTTCTGGAGCATCTTTAACATCGCTAAATGCTAAACTGATTCTTGCATATGAACAGATGTCATTTGAATATCCCATGTTTTCAGCATGCTCACAAAGTCTTTCTCCACCGCCTTTAGCAGAAATAGCTGCAGCTTGGTTTTCAGGATATACAACCTTAACTCCTAATGTTTCAAAAATTTCCTGTGGGAAGTTTGAAGCACACCAACCAACTTTTTCTCCGTTGTTTTTTGCCTCCCAGGCTTCTTTATAATGCCTGTCAACAATTTCGCCTAATAAAACCTTTGCTTTTTTTTCAGCATTTGGTTCAACATTACTCATCTTATTCTCCCTTCTTTTGCTTTGAATAGTATTCATAAGCAAATATCGAAGCGCCTATGGCGCCAGCTAACTGAGATTTATCAGATATTTCAATAGGAACATTAAGTTCAGCTTCTAAGGCTCTAACAACCCCTGCATTTCGAGACACACCACCGGTCATAGCAACAGGTGGTTCAACTCCAACTCGTTTAGCCTGTCCAGCAACTCTGCTCGCAACAGAATAGTGTATACCTTTTAAAATATCTTTCACATCCACATTATTTGCCAAATTTGAAATTACTTCTGATTCTGCAAATACTGTACAAGTAGAACTTATCGATGCTCTGTTAGTAGACAATGCGTCAAGAGCTCCAAAATCTTCAAGCTTAACATTTAACACATTCGCCATCACTTCCAAAAATCTACCAGTTCCAGCTGCACATTTGTCATTCATCACAAAATTCTGAAGCTGTCCGTTTGCATCAAGTTTTAAAACTTTTGCATCCTGACCACCTATATCAATAATCGTTCTCACGTTATCAAATAAGAATCCTGCGCCCCTTGCATGGCAACTAAGCTCGCTCATGGTTTTATCAGCCTTATCATAACTGTTTCTTCCATAACCAGTCGAAATAATAGCATCCATATCTTCTAATTTCATGTCTATTTCCCCTAAAGTGTTGGCTATTACTAAGTCTACACCATTAGTACCAGCTCCTAATTCTACAATATTGGAGCTGGCAATAGTTTTTCCATTTATTAGAACAACACACTTAGATGTTGTTGATCCGATGTCTATACCAAGTGTATAAATATCTTTCATTTTACTTTTCTTCCCAAACGTAAATTGTTCCGTTTTCTCTAAATTCTTTAATTACTGCTTCGTCATAACCTAATTCTGCTAAAACTTCTTCAGAATGTTCACCGATAAGAGGTCCTTTGTTATATTCAGCAGGTCCCATTTCTTTGAACTTAACTGGTAGTTTTACTAGTGTACGTTCAGCATTTGGGTATTCCATTTTGTAGAAACAATCATTTGCCCATGCCTGTTCATCAACTAACATTTCTTCCCATGTTTGTGCAACTGAGAAAGGAATATCTGCTGCGATTAGGATTTCTTTCCATTCTGCTACATCTTTCTGGTTAAATGCTTCCATTACGATGTCATATACATCCGGACCATGTCCACCAGCCTGTAGATTCTGTACTGGGAAATATTCTTCATTATCAACTAAATCTTCTCTGCCAACAGCAGTGATGAATCTCTTGTAGTATGTATTGTAGTCAGGCATGCATGTCTGAATGAATCTATCATCTCTTGTTCTCCATGCAGCATTGAATGGGTTACTAGCTTCTCTAATATTAATTGGGTATTTAGCACCAATTTCAGGATACTGAGCAGCCTGTACCATCATTCCCATATTGTGAACAGCAGTTTCAAATAAACTTGTTTCAACTTTTTCGCCTAAACCTGTTTTTTCTGCATGATATAGTGCAGCTAAGATACCAGCAGCTAAGTTCATACCAACATTATGGTCACCTAGTCCTGGGCATACGTTCATAGGAACAGTTCCCTTTTGTCTTAATGAATCTAAGTATCCACCTCTTGCAAAGAATGCAGTGAAGTCAAATCCTGGTAGATCTTTATCTGGACCAAATTCACCATATCCAGTGATGTTTGCATATACTAGTTTAGGGAATCTTTCTTTTAATGATTCATAGTCAAGTCCAGCTCTTTCTAAAGCCTGAACTCTCCAGTTTGTAATTAGTACATCTGCAGTTTCTAGTAACTTGTAGAAAGCTTCTTTACCTTCTGGAGTTTTCATGTTTAGAGAAATACATCTTTTGTTAGCATTTTCTAGCTCCCAAGTTGTATTTTCATACATGTCCAAAGGTCTTCCTTCTGTTGGGGCTGTATATCTTAATGGATCCCCACCTGCTGATTCGATTTTAATTACGTCTGCACCAAGGTCAGCTAAAAATCTTCCACTTGTAGCTGCAGCAATAAAGTTAGCTAACTCAACAACTCTAACGCCGTCTAAAGGTTTTCTGTTTGCACTCATTTTTTTATTCTCCTCCTTAAAAAAATATTTCAATTCGTATTATACTTATTAGTAAAGTTCCCCAACTCTTCGTGAAAAATCTGTCAATTATAGACAAAAAAATTTCACCCCTACAAGTTGGTTTACTTGTATACCAGTTACACGCTTATCTTACCAAATAATCGCCTAAATGTAAAGGCTTTTATTGTTTTTAAGACAAGTTGTTTATTTATTAACACACCTAAATATTTAAACGTTTTATAGTCTCTTGTTTTAGACATTTTTCGTCAATTTTCCCCGAAGAAGTCCTTGGTAATTCTTCCACGAAAATCACATATTTGGGAACCTTATAATCGCTAATATTTGCTCTTAGGTATTCCAAAATTTTATCTCTTAATTTATCATCAAACTCACCTTCAATACATGCAACGATTTCTTCTTGCACAACAATAGAAGGCACTCCAAAAACTTTAACTTCACATTTTTTCGCAACCTTTTTAATCGCATTTTCAATTTCTACCGGGGATATGTTCTCTCCACCTTTAATAATTATATTTTTACATCTTCCCGTAATGTTAATATATCCTTTATTATTGAAAAATCCTAAGTCACCAGTTCTAAGCCATCCATCTTCTGTGAATGCTTTTTGGGTTTCTTCTTCATTTCCCATATAACCCTTCATAACGTTATATCCTTTAACCTGAATTTCACCTTCTTCAAATGGTAGACATAGTTTATTGCCATTTATAGAAATTATTCTAACTTCAATATTGTCAATTGGTCTTCCAGATGTTGTAGCTTTAGTCTCTAGACTATCATCATAGTCTGAAATAGTAATACAAGGTGATGTTTCAGTTTGGCCATATGAAGTTTGTAATTTAATGTTATCAAACATATGACATATATCTAAATAATCATCTCTAAAAATCGGTGATCCCGCAATTATACCTGATTTAAGTTTAGTTATATTATAATTATGTCTTTTTTCATTTCTAAGCACCGCCAAAAACATACTTGGCACACCGTTAAGTACTGTACACATGTCGTGCTCAATAGCACTACAAATTTCTACAGTTCTACTTCTTGCCAATATAACCATACCAGCGCCACTTATAATACTTGATAGTATGCATGTTGTAATTCCAAAAGTATGGAATAAAGGTACACATACACATATTCTATCATTGTCTTGCCAACGCATATTTTCTACAATTGCAATAGCATTATTTATTACGTTGTAATGAGTTAATTGCACACCCTTACTATTTCCTGTTGTCCCTGAAGTAAAAAGTACTGCCGCTACATCATGACAATCAATCTCACAGTTTTGTACCAATTCCTCTTTAGTTTCCCCAAGAGTTTTCCAATACTTCGCTTCTTTTTTCATGTTAATTATTGTTTCTACAATATTTTTTTCTTCAAATTTTTTTAATACTGTATCAAAGGTTTCACCCTTGCCACCTTTTCCGTAAATTACAGTTTTAGTAGTTGCAATTTTTATTTCTCTTTTTAATTCAACATCTTTAAGGCGAGTATTATAAACTACTGCCTTTGCTCCAATTTTTAAAATAGCCAAAAAATAAAAGACCCAAGCCTCACAGTTCCCTCCTATGATGCCTATATGGTCTCCTTTATTCATGCCTACTCCCATTAATTGATTAGCTAACTTATTTGATATATTATCGACTTCTTCCCAGTTATAATCTGTTCCCTCAAATCTGATTGCCAAATTTTTTGGCATTTGATCAACTCTCTCTTTTAGTTTCTCAACAATCGTTAATCTAGTTAGTTCCACAACGTCCTCCATGCAAATTGCTTAAATATACTTGTTCACTTGTATTCCAGTATTATTTAAAGTTTAATCATTTAAATAATACATTATTCAAATGATTTCTTATAAATTCACACAATATGATCGATATTGTTCTTTTATCGAATTAGTATCACTAATCGTATTTTCAATATGCATCACAATGATTTTGTTTATTTCTTTAAAGTTCTTTGTTTCAATGCTTTCTAATATAGCTTTATGTTCTTCCACGATTTCGCTAATTCTAAAACCATTATTAACCGCAACATTTCTCCACCTACATAAATGAAGTAGGTGTTCCTTTAGTAATTCTGATAAATCATATACACCTCCACGTTTAAGTATAATTCCATGGAATTCTTCATCTAGTTTCCTAAAGTCATCAATATAAGTTCCTTGCGCTTTATATGCCTCTTGTTCTTTAACATTTGCTCTCAAATATTCAAGCAAATCTTCCTTGTCATCAATTTCGATAAATCTATATAGCATTTCTTTTTCTATTGATAATCTCATAAGTAAAATCGAGTTGATATATTTTAGATCAATCTTTGTTACAAATGTACCTCTTTGCGGTAATATTTCAATAAATCCTATTTGACTTAATCTTGCAAATACATTTCTGACTACGGATCTAGACACATTGTATTCTTCACCGATACTATTCTCGCTAATTTTAATGCCGGGCTCTAGTCTTAGATCAATAATTCTATCTAACAAATCATTGTAAATGACTTCGGCACTTGGTGGTAAAACCATAGCATTCACCTCCTTTACTTTTAATATGAATTTTATGATATCATACGCACCAAAAAAATGCTAGTGAATTTTGAATCATCCACTAGTATTTTCAAATTATTTTTCTATCTCGTTAATCAAGTTTATCATCTCTATTGCAGCAACAGCACAATCATATCCTTTGTTGCCTGCTTTTGTTCCAGCTCTCTCTATTGCTTGCTCAATATTTTCTGTTGTAATAACTCCAAACATTACTGGAATACTGCTGTTTAGACTTACATGAGCTACTCCTTTTGACACTTCACTGCAAACATAATCATAGTGTGTTGTGTTTCCTCTAATAACTGCGCCCAAACATATAACAGCATCATATTTACCACTTTTGGCCATCTTGTCTGCAATTAGAGGTATTTCAAACGCTCCTGGTACCCATGCAATTTCAATTTCTTCTTCCAAAACTCCATGTCGTTTTAGTCCATCAATTGCTCCACCCAAAAGTTTTGAAGTAATGAATTCATTAAATCTCGCTGCTACAATTCCAATTCTTGCTTTTTTTGATATCAGTTTTCCTTCATAAATTTTCATTTTTCCGCTCTCTTTCTTTACTTAATAATTTAGAATATGTCCCATTTTTTCTTGCTTTGTTTTTAGATAAAAAATATCATGGGGATTTGCCTCTATTTGTATAGGTACTCGTTCTACAATTTTCATATCAAAATCTGATAGACCATACACTTTATCTGGATTGTTTGTCAAAAGTTTTAACTCTTTAGCTCCTAAATCTCTTAATATCTGAGCACCTATAAAGTATTCTCTAAGGTCCCCTTCAAATCCAAGTGCGATATTAGCTTCAAGAGTATCCATTCCTTTGTCTTGAAGTTCATATGCACGAAGCTTATTAATCAAACCAATACCTCTGCCTTCTTGTCTCATGTAAAGCAAAATACCTCTACCCTCTTTTTCTATCAAAGACATTGCATTAGCAAATTGATCACCACAGTCACAACGTATTGAACCAAAGGCATCTCCAGTCAAACATTCTGAGTGAACTCTACATAACAGATCTTTGCCATCACCAATTTCACCTTTAACTAATGCCACATGATGTTCTCCGTTAAGCTTATTGACATAACCATACGCCTTGAATTCACCATACTTTGTTGGCATATTTGATACTGCTTCGCAAGAAACAAGTTTATCCTTCTTTTTTCTATATTCCTGTAAATCTTTTATTGTTATAAATTTCATATCCCATTTTTGTGCAAACTCTTGAAGTTCTTTTGCTCTCATCATTGTTCCGTCTTCTCTCATGATTTCACAACAAAGCCCACACTCTTTAAGACCTGCTAGCCTCATTAAATCAACAGTTGCCTCTGTATGTCCATTTCTCTCTAAAACACCGTTTCTCTTTGATAGTAATGGAAACATATGCCCTGGCCTTCTAAAGTCCTCCGGCTTAGCATCATCACACACACATTTCATTGCAGTTAAACTTCTTTCTTGAGCCGAAATACCTGTCGTTGTATCTCTATGATCGATTGAAACCGTAAATGCCGTTTCATGATTATCAGTATTATCTGTCACCATCTGTGGTATTTGCAGTTTTTCTACAAGAGATTTTCCCATTGGCATACATATTAATCCCTTGCCATGTATCGCCATAAAATTAACATTTTCTGTTGTTGCAAATTCTGCAGCACATATAAAATCACCCTCATTTTCTCTGTCTTGATCATCTGTCACTAAAATAATTTTACCATTGCGCAAATCTTCCAATGCCTCTTCAATTTTGTTATACTTAAACATCTTTCCTCCTAAAACCCGTTATTCATTAAAAATTCTTTTGTTATTTTGCTTTCACTTTCACTTTTTTTCATACTAAACAATTTTTCAACATATTTTCCTATTTGATCATTTTCAATATTAACTATGTCCCCTACTTTTCTAAATTCAAGTGTAGTCTCTGATATAGTATGAGGTATTATTGATACATAAAATCTTTTTTCGTAAACCTTAGCCACTGTTAAGCTTATTCCATCGATACATATAGAACCTTTGTTAATTATATATTTCATTATTTTTTGATCTGCTTCTATTTCAAACCATATTGCAATATCATCCTTTTTAATTGAAGATATGATACCTGTACCGTCTATGTGTCCCGAAACTATATGCCCTCCAAACCTTCCATTAATCGGCATCGCTCTCTCAAGATTAAGCCAGTCTCCAACATGAATTTTTCCAAGAGATGACTTTGATATTGTTTCATGCATTACATCAGCTTCAAAAAACTTTTTATCAAAATTAACTACCGTAAGACAAACTCCATTTACAGCTATACTATCTCCCAGCTTTACGTCTCCAATTACAGTGGAACATTCAATTTTAAGTCTAACTGAATTTGCCCCTTTTTTTATTTCTACAAGTTTACCTCTTTCTTCAATTATTCCTGTGAACAATGGTATATCACCTCACTTTTTATTAATAAATCATCATCAATCATTTTTGCCTCTATAGGTGCTAATCTAAAACAGCTATCAACCTCAGATACACCCTCACCCATAACAGGATTTTTGGCATCCCCACCAAAAATTTTAGGAGCAATGTACCCATGAACTTCATCCACAATTTGTGTATTAAGAGCTTGCCAGTTCAATTCACTACCCCCCTCAAGCAAAATACTATCTACATTTTTTTCTCCAAGTAAAACCATCAAATTCTTCAAATCCACTCTATTATTTTTCTTTGAAACCTTTAATATTTCAACGCCTTTTTCAATATATTTTTTATGAATAATCTCATCATTATTACAAGTTGCAACTATTGTTTTAACTTCATTTGCTGTGTTTACAACATTAGAATCAATAGGAAGTCTTAGATTAGTGTCACAAATTATTCTAATAGGAGATTTTCCATTTTCTATCCTACATGTTAAGTATGGATTATCTGCCAAAACAGTTCCAATTCCGACCATAATCGCCATATTCCTATGCCTTTCAACGTGAACCTCATGTCTTGATTTATCACTAGTAATCCATTTAGATTTTCCAGTTTTTGTGGCAATTTTACCATCCATAGTCATGGCATATTTTAACGTTACATAAGGTTCTCCCTTAGTCATCATTTTGTTAAAAGGTTTGTTAAGATTGATGCACTTAGCTTCATCACTGCCCATCCTCACCTTGATTCCAGCTTCTTCTAAGATTGCCTTACCCTTTCCATTAACGTTTTTATTGGGGTCTAGAGTACCAATGACAACTTCTCTTATACCACTCTTAATTATGGCCTCAGTGCATGGTGGTGTTTTTCCATAATTACAACAAGGTTCCAACGTCACATATAAAGTGGCACCTTTTGGGTCTTCGCTGCAATTCATCAAAGCTTCAATTTCCCCATGAATACTTCCAAACTTTGTATGGTATCCTTTTCCAATGACTTTATTATTTTTAACAATCACAGCTCCCACTTTTGGATTTGGATTTACATAACCTTCACCTTTAATTGCAAGCTCAATGGCCATATTCATGTATTCATTATCATTCAAAATTATCCCCCCTAATAAAAAAACCTTGAAATAATTTCAAGGCAATGACTCACTATTAATATATAAAAAACTCTGAAATGCAAAAACATTTCAGAGCAAAAATACATACTATAATGCAAACTATCTTCTTTCATCCAGACTATACTGTCGGCTTCGGAATCTAACCGAATCATGCCATAAGGCTCGTGGGCTTTACCACCGGTAGGGAATCTCACCCTGCCCTGAAGACTATATTTAATTCTTTTTCATATTAACACTTAAAATATTCTTTGTCAAACATTTTAATCAATCATTCGATCTACAATCTTGTTAAAATTCCTCTGAATATATGTGTCAGATTTCAAAACTATAGGAACCCCTCTATTTGTGGCAATAAAAACATTGTCATCATACTGTATAATTCCTATTAATTTCATTCTAAGATTTCGTGTTATTGATGCAATATTTGGAATAGCACCTATAGACATTAATTCTGCCTTGACCTTGTTAATCACACAACATCTATCTGTTATACCCATTTCTACAAGTTGTTTATCTACGGCATCAGCATCTCTAATCGACGCATATTCTGCTTCTGTAATTATAACAGCTTTATCGGCAGATGCTGCCGCCAAAGTTAATCCATCGCCAATTCCAGCTGGGGCATCAATAATAACATAATCAAATTCTTCTTTTAGCTTATTGCACAAAACTCTCATATGTAGAGGCGTAATATCTCTTTCATCTCGATTTGGCGAAGCAGCCATTAAGTAAAGTGATGGAAATCGCTTATCACGTATTAAAGCTTTTTTAATTCTACACATCCCTGATAGCACATCCATTACATTATATACTACCTTACTCTCAAGTCCCAAATATAAGTCTAAATTACGTAGCCCTAAATCCATATCAAGAAGTACAACTTTTTTGCCTCTCATTGCTAGTATCGCTCCAACATTTGCAGCAAAAAGAGTTTTACCCGTTCCACCTTTACCTGAGGATATTAAAATAACTTTACCCATAATAAAACCTTTCTAATTGAATTTTGTCACAACTTTGAAATCCTTATATTTGTCCTGTTTTTCCTCCTTAACACCCTTTGGTGGTGTATAGTTTGGATCAACTTTTTTTAGATACTGCCCTATAACCTCTCTGACTACAGGATTTGCATTTGCAGCTGTATTACCCTGAACAATCATTGCAGCTACTGCAATCTTAGGATTATCTGCAGGAGCCATAGCAACCACCCATGCAAATTCATCATACTTACCTTTGTACATGTCTAAACGCTCAGCAGTAACTTTATTTTTACTCAAGTTAATAACTGCTCTTCGTACAGCTACATCTTCCGACAAGTATGTTTCTGGATATTCTCGCATCAACCTTTTCATTTCTTTCTCCACTTGTTTCCAAGACATATTTCCAAATGAAGATAGATGTTGCTTTATATATGCAACTTCAGAAGGTGGATTAATATATCCTGACCTTTGTGCTGTACCTGTTTTGGCAGCAACTGGCCATGGGAATGAATTGTAATGTTTAGTAATCCCAGATCCTGGTCCAGTCGTAACACGTCTCATACCTGTTATAACTTCATCAAAATATCTATCATTACTAACACTAACTTTTTCACCCTTTTTCTTTGTTTTTTGTCCTTCATCTTCAATACTTTTAACAACATTAACTTCATTATGTACTCCTTTATTACCTAAAGTAGCAACATAATTTGCCATTTGTAATGGAGTGTATGAATTCTCACCCTGTCCAATTGAAATATTGAATGCATCACCGACTGTCCATTTTGCCTGGTTAAAGTAAGTATATAGACACAAATCTGTAAGCTTTGTATACTTATCTTTTTTTACACCAACTCCAGGTAAATATTTATTCATCATATCATCTCTAGTTATATCGTCTAACTCCATCCAGCTAACAATTTCTTTAATATCTTTCGCAAGACGTTTTGAATTAGAGTATACATCCTTAGTAAAGTAATACTCTGAATTTGCATTTAATAAATTTGTAAGATTTGTTTGTAGTCCTTTTAATTTATTTTCTTCACTAGGTACTGGAGCTACTGTTTCAGCAATTTCAATACCTGTAGGTAATCCAAGTCCAAACTCTTTTGCGTATTTAGTAATTTTATCAATGGAAATATCTTCTTTAAAGCCTAGCGATCCTCCTGATGCCCAGTCCTTGTTTGTTGCAATATCATAGAAATAATAGTTACAAGACACTTCCAGAGCTCTATACATATCTATATATCCGTGATTTGATTTGTTCAAGTTCCATACTACACAAGCAAATGTCCTGTTACCCATCTTAATAACACCATTATCCTTATAGTACGCATGAGGATTCAATCCACATTCAAGAGCAGTTAATGCAGTTATTGGTTTAAACGTTGACCCTGGCTGCACCGCACTCTTTGTCGCAATATTATATAGTGGAGCTGGAGCTAAGCTATTTCTCAAATTTTTACTCTGCAAACTCTGCCAGTCTTCACTTGAAATTCCATCGGTAAACAAATTAGGATTAAAGTCAGGATAACTTGCCATAGATAAAACTTCTCCCGTTTTTACATCTATTGCAACTACCGCACCAGTTTCAGCCTTTGGAGCAACTTTACTTGTTGGTATTGATCCAAATTCACTGGCAAATGATCCTCCATATCTAATAGTTTTAATATTTCGTTCAAGTGCATCTTCTGCAACTTTTTGTAGATCACTGTCTATTGTTAAGAAAATGTCCTTACCTTTTTTAGGCGCAATATTGTTTATAGTTTCCTCATATTCACCATGAGCATTAACACGAACAATTTTTGTTCCGTCTTGACCTTTCAAGAAAGACTCGTATTTACCTTCAATCCCTTCTTTCCCAACTAAAGTTGAAGTTTCATACCCTTTCTCCTCATACATTTTTTGCTCTTCAGATGAAATTTTGCCTATATATCCAATAATATGTGACGCCGTATTTCCCTGTGGGTAATATCTCTTTGTTTCAGAAACAATCTCAACCCCCTTCAATGCGTCACTTCCTTCTTCAATCAATAGTACTGTCTTTTTCGAAACACCCTTTGCAATTGAAGCTGGCATATACTTTCTATACCCTAATGATTTAAGCTCATTCCTAATTACCATTATTTTTCTAGCTTGGGCATCTGAAATAGAGTTTTTAATTTCGAATTTTTTTCTAAGCTCCTTAAATGCATCTTTTGCATTCAAATCTGTTTCAAGGCCATACCCTTTAAGAAAATTATTTTGTTCATTTTCTGCAGTCCACTTCATATCTCTTACAGCAATTGGTGGATAAATATTAAATTTATTTTGCATTTCCTGTTGCGCTGTATATCTATCCATTTTACTGCTTATTCCAAGAGAACCACAAAGAGCATTAAAGGCTTCCTCCGCTGTCAATTTTTCATTCAAATTATTTTTCCTAAGCCATTTTTTTATTTCTTGTTGATATGTATAATAATATTTCCCATTACTATCAATTTTAATTGGCAAATTATCATTATACTTATCATTGTTTTTTTCTAATACACCAACTAACTTACTAGCAACATTATTTATTTCTTCATTTTCCATATTTCCAGCACTCATCTTTACTGTAAAGATTTGCTTGTTGCCAGCCAAAAGCTTTCCATTACGATCATAAATTTCTCCTCTTGGAGATGGATTATATATCCCTCTTATACTTAATCCATTTGATGCTTTTTCCCAACTATCATTTTGAATAACGGTTAACATAAATAACCTTCCACCCAAAATTAGTGCAAAGATCAATAATATACCCATTAACTTCATATGTGCTGAATGAAAAAATCTATCCATTTACTTACCTATCCCTATTGTACCAAACTGCTCTTCTAACCATAATTAGATACATTATCATAACTATGATTGTATTTAACAAAATGCTCATTATCTGGAATTTAAACATAACAAAAATCCCAGTCCAACTACCTAAAATCCCCATAACAATCCAAACAATTGAATTAAATAGTAACGTCCCACATACACTAACAGCTATCGGTGAAACAATACTATCAATAGTAATAATTCTCCTAATAATCAAAACTAGTAAAATAACAAATATATATGATAAGGATGAAATGCCTAAATATTTTGCTGAAACAATATCGAGAATCAACCCACTTGCAACTGCAAATCCCAGGCACTTTATACCATCGTCATACAAAAAGCTAAATATTAAAACAAGGCATAGTATTAAATTAGGCACTATGCCAAAAACAGAGATTACATTAACTAAAGAAAGTTGTAGTATTAAAGCAATTAAAAACATCACTGTGCATTTCTTGTAACTCATATAAAGATCGCCACCTTTTGTAATGAATCAAAATCCACTGTTGGTGTAACTTTTATAACCTTTAGCTGAGTATCACTATCAAAATTCACTTCGCTAACTTTACCAATCTTTATGCCTTCAGGATAAATACCAATTCCAGATGTAACTAACACATCGCCCTTTACTATTCTAGCTTTTTCATCCATCAAGTAACCTTCAAGCTGTTCTTTTCCGTTACCTTTTACAACACCCATAATTGAAGGTTTCCTTAAAACTTTAAAACTAATTTTGTTTTTTGAGTCTAGAACAGATATAACCTTACTTGTCCCAGCATGAACGTCTTTAATTTTGCCAACTAATCCTTTTCCGTCTACAACAATACCATTCTTTTTGATACCTTTGTCCGCACCTGCATCAATAGTAAAAACTTTGTATACATTCGAATTATCAATAGCTATAATTCTACCTGCTACCGCTTTATCAACACCAACAAAAGGAGTGAACTTAAATGCATCTGACAACGTCTTAAGTTGAGCTAATTCATTGCTCTTTAGCTTCAGTTCAATATTTCTTTTTTCTAGCTCAGCATTTTCTTCCTTTAATTTTTCATTTTCGTCAAGAACATCTTGATACTTAAAAATACCCTTGCCTACGTTCTTAATTCCGTTAGTTATCCCTGATAGCGGTTTTTCAATCGTAGTTACAATTTTATTTACGCTGGAACCAACAACAGCAGTCCCACCTCCACTTAGGTAGGACACAATAATTACTAAAATTAAAGCTAAAACTATTGTCGCCACTATGGAAAACAATTTGTGTTCTCTAATCCATCTCATAATTCTTCCTTATCTAATTTTGATATCAGCGTAAGCTCTTAGTCTTTCTATATTTTCTAAACTTTTACCTGTACCAATTGCAACTGCTTCATATGGATTTTCAGCTTTATGAACAATCATTCCAGTTCTTGCAGTTATAAGTTTGTCTAGATTTTCAATAAGCGATCCACCACCAGATAACATAAGTCCTGTTTCTGCAATATCTGAAGCAATTTCTGGTGGTGCTTGTTCAACAGTTGATTTTACAGCATCAACTATGATTTCCATAGATTCTCTAAGAGCTTCTTCCATATCTTTATTTGTCACATCAAACGTCTTAGGTAAACCTGTTACAAGATCTCTTCCTCTCGCCTCAACAGTTCTAATAATATCTTCGCCATTTTCATCTTTTTCTATCATTGCACTGCCAACTTCAACCTTTAACATTTCTGCAGTTTTGTCGCCAATAAGTATACCTTTTTTCTTTCTGATATGATTAATTACAGCTTCTGTAAAATTATCGCCAGCATATCTTAAAGAAGAGTTAACAACAATGCCTCCAAGTGATAAAATTGCAATATCAGAAGTACCGCCACCAATATCTGCAATCATTGCTGCTTCTGCTTCTTCGATATTTAATCCTGCACCTATTGCTGAGGCTGTTGGTTCATCAAGAATGTAAACTTCTTTTGCACCTGTTTGTCTTACAACTTCTTCTACAGCTCTCTTTTCAACTTCTGTAACTCCAGAAGGTACGCCAACAACAACTCTTACACCATTTGCTTTTTTGTCATCAAGAGCTTTTCTTATAAATCTCTGTAGCATTTCTGCAGTCATATCAAAATCTGAGATAACACCTTCTTGTAAAGGTTTTACAACTTGAATGTTCCTTGGTGCCTTACCATACATCGCTTTAGCTTTAGTCCCTATAGCAGTTATATCCCCTGTATACTTATCAAAAGCTATTACTGATGCTTCGTTTAATAAAACACCATTTTCAGGACTGTAAATTATTGTATTAGCTGTCCCTAAATCAATACCTAAATCTTTTGCAAATGCCATCGTTTTTCTCCTCCAATTATATTATACCTTCTGCCTTCATACTATAATAGGTTCCATCTCCAATTATTATATGATCTAACACTTTAATACCTAATAACTCGCCTGCTTCAATTAATCTTTTTGTAACCTTTATATCCGCCTCACTTGGCTCTGGGTTACCACTTGGATGATTATGCACCAAAATGATTGAAGCCGCACTTCTTTTAATTGCACTAATAAAAGTTTCTCTTGGATGAACAACACTTGAAGATAGGTCACCAATAGAAATTTCATCCATCATTATAATTTGACCTTTTGAATCTAGTAAGATTGTCTTAAAAAATTCCTTTTTATAGTGTCTCATTTTTTCCATCAAAAGCCCTACTACATCTTGTACTGATTCTATTGCCCCATTCTTCGTCTTGTATGAAGATGCTAATCTTTTTGATAATTCTGTTACAGCTAGAAGTTCTGTTGCCTTTGCAACACCAATACCTTCTATACATTTTAACTCCTCAATAGATACATCCATCAAATCAACAAGTCCATTTTGTCCAATATTTAATACTTCTTCAGCTACAGCTAATGCTGAACTTTTTTTTGTGCCTGATTTAATTATTATTGCAAGCAACTCACTATTTGAAAGCTTTTCCTTCCCCTGCAATAACATCTTTTCTCTCGGCCTCTCACTTGAAGCCATTTTCATTATTTTCATATTTCCCTTTCAAAAGGGATTACTTTCATATTTGCCACCCACTATTATATCATTCTATTCCATCATATACAATGGAATTACACATTATAATTCGTGTAAAAATAGTCCGCTTGCAAGTTTTGGCTCAAACCAAGTTGATTTTGGTGGCATAGTAAGACCATTGTCAGACACCTCCAAAATATCGTTAATATCTACAGGATGAACTGCAAATGCAACCTTCATATCTGTTGTCGCTCTTTTTTCAAGCTCCGCTAAACCTCTAATGCCCCCTATAAAATCGATTCGCTTATCTGTTCTTGGGTCTTCAATTCCAAGTATAGGGTTAAGAATTTTATCTTGCAAAATTGCAACATCAAGGCCCTCTATTAAACCTTCTGGTTTATTCCCAGGCTTCAACTCTACACAGTACCAATTTTTATCTAGAAACATACCAAATTGAGTTTTTCGTTCTGGTCTAAAGGGTTCTGTCCCTTTTTTTGTAACTTCAAAACCTGCCTCTTCCACTTTATTAATAAATTCATCTATAGTATTACCATTCAAATCCTTAATCACTCTATTATAGTCAAATATTTTTAAGTCTTCATCTGGAAATATTGCCGCCATAAAATAGTTAAACTCTTCTCTTCCTGTGTACTCTGGATTCTCTTCACGTCTTTTCATGCCAACTTTGTATGCAGAAGCAGTTCTATGGTGCCCATCAGCAATATAAAATGCTGGGATTGTCATAAATAGACCGCAAATCCCGGATATGACATTATCATTTGATACTGCCCAGAATTCATGTCTAACATTATCATCTGTAGTAATATCATATTCTTTGCCATGATTTGAAATATAACTTTCTATAAGACTTCGTATCTTTTTATTGTCTCTATACGTCAAAAATACTGGCTCAGTATTTGCATTACATATATCAAAATGATTAATTCTATCCTTTTCTTTATCAACCCTAGTCAACTCATGTTTCTTAATAATATTGTTCTTATATTCATCAATAGAAACACACGCAACAATTCCAGTTTGAACATATTCACCCATTGTTTGTCTATAAACATATATCATAGGCTTAGATTCTTTTACAAAAATCCCTTTTTCTAAAAACTGAGAAATAGTTTCTTTTGATTTTTCGTAAACTTCTCTAGCATATGGGTTAGCTCCTTTTTCTAAATTAATCTCTGCCCTAGAAACATTAAGGAAACTATACGGGTTACCCTTTGCCATATCTCGTGCTTCCTCTGTATTCATTACATCATAAGGTAGCGCAATCACTTTTTCCACATATGCCCTACTAGGTCTAACCGCCATAAAAGGTCTAACAATCGCCATCCTTTTTTACCTCCTTTAGAATTCTATCAGTTACCTCTTTAATCGTCATACCAGAAGTATCAAGAATTATTGAATCTTGCGCTGGCTTCAATGGGTTCAATTTCCTTGTAGTATCATTTTTATCTCTTTCAATTATACTATCCAAAACTATTTTATACGTTGTTTCTTCACCTTTTTCCGTCAATTCTTTAAATCTTCTTTGAGCCCTCTCGTCTGGAGATGCAGTCATGAAAAATTTAAATTCTGCGTCCTTCAAAACATTCGTTCCAATATCTCTCCCATCCATAATTATGCTCTTTGACATACCCATTTCTCGTTGCAAAGAAACAAGTTTTTCTCTCACTTCTAAAATCGCAGAACACTTTGATGCCATTATTGAAATTTCAGGAGTACGAATATATTTGCTAACATCCTCGCCATCCAAAAATATTTTTTCATTTTCAAAGTCAATATTAGTGTCTTCCAATACTTTTATTAATTGTGCATTATCTTCTAAAGCTATTCCTTCTCTCGTTATCTTTAAAGCAATAGCCCTATACATAGCACCAGTATCAACATAATCTATTTTAAGTTTCTTTGAAACTTCTTTTGCAATTGTGCTTTTGCCCGCACCCCCAGGTCCATCAATTGCAATTCTAATCAATTTCATTATCTAACATCCTTTCTTTTACTTCCAAGTAGGCTTTCTATTTCTGAAATGAAAGTATTAATATCTGTAAACTGTCTGTATACAGAAGCAAATCTAACATATGCAACCTCATCCAAATCTTTTAGTTTATCCATAATCAATTCGCCGATAAAGGTACTCTTAACTTCCTTCTCCATAAGGTTATTTAAACCTCTCTCAATATCGTCAACAACTTTTTCCATTTCCGCAAGAGAAACAGGACGTTTCTCACAAGCCTTTACAATTCCACTCAAAACTTTGTTCTTGTCAAAAATCTCTCTACTTCCATCTTTTTTAACAACCATTAGTATAATTTCTTCAACTTTTTCGTATGTTGTAAAACGCTTATTACACTTTTCACACTCTCTTCGTCTTCTAATAGCCGAACCCTCTTCAGTAGGTCTTGAATCGATTACTTTAGTGTTAATATTATCGCAAAATGGACATTTCATATATGTTTACCTCCACATTATATTCTAACTCTTAATCATTTAATTTTACTACATCTTGTGGTTCTTGCATAGATTAAAGATAAAAATAACTGGTAAATGACTAAATTGACATTTACCAGTTGTTTGTAATCCGTTATTTTTTTGCTACTTTGCCATTATCAACGATGAACTGCATAACTTTATCTTTTAAAGCTGCCTGTTCAACTCTTTCTTTGCCTAGTACATCTTCGTATGATTTCCCACCATTAGCTTCTTTGTATGATTCTTCAGTATAACCATATTTTGCCAACTCTGTTTCAATATACTTTTTGTACTCATCTTTACTGATTTCGATTTTTTCAGCTTTTGCAATACCGTATAAAACTAATTCTTCTTTAACTACAACCTTTGCATATTCTTTAATCTGCTTAGCAAAAGTCTTTTCATCCATACCAAAATTCTGTTTTACAAAATCTTTCAATTCCATATTGCTCTTTTTAGCAGTTTCTTCATAGAATTTTGTAGTTTCTTTTTCTACTCTGTCTAGTTCTTTTTGAGGGTATTTATCTTTACCTTTATCGTCTTGAAGCATTGCACTTCCTTGTACAATTCCAGACCACAATGTTGTTTTCTGGCTTGTTTTTGCTTCAGCTATCTTTTTCTTCTCTAAGTCTTTTTTAACTTCTTTTTTGTATTCAGCAACAGTTTTGCTTTTTTTGCTGTTTTCTTTTACGAAGTCATCATTTAGTTCTGGCTTTGTAGAAACATCTTTAGCCTTAACCTTTACAGTGAAGACTACCGCTTTACCCGCCAATTCTTTTGTACTGTAATCTTTAGGGAATGAAAGTTTTAAATCCTTTGTGTCTCCAACTTTAACGCCAACTAGTCCACTTTCAAATCCTGGGATAAACTCATTAGATCCGATAGTCAAAGCTTTATCTTTGCCACTTCCTCCATCAAACTCTTTTCCTTTTAGTTTACCAACATAATCGATGTATACAGTATCTTTGTCTTTAACTACACCAGTAGTTTTCTTTTCTGTTTTTACCGCTGCATCTAACTTAGTTTTAATTTCAGTATTAACTTCTTTGTCAGTAACTTTGACCTTAACTGGTTCTACTGCTAACCCTTTATACTTAGCAATCTTCACATAATCTTCAGTCTTAACTCCACTGTAAGGCGCTCCACAAGATACCATTGTAAAAGCTACCACTAAGCAAAGAGCCACTGCTGTCATTACTTTACTTCTCTTCATTTTTGTCTCCTTTTCGTTTATACTTATGTTTCAATTCTAACATATATACTTTGTTTATCAAAGAGCTTATTGTCAAAGTGACATAATGTTAATAAGCTATCGTCAAAAAGACCCCACATTACTGTAGGGTCTTTTATATATTTATTTAACTGCTGTCTTAGCTCTTTCACAAAGCTTTGCAAAAGCTGCTTCGTCATAAATTGCCATTTCAGAAAGCATTTTTCTGTTAATTTCAATTCCTTCAACTTTTAAACCATGCATTAACTGGCTATAAGAAATGTTATTCATTCTTGCACCAGCATTAATTCTAGCAATCCAAAGTCTTCTGTATTCTCTCTTCTTGTTCTTTCTACCAACATAAGCAGAACGAAGAGATCTCATTACAGCTGGGTTAGCAGCTTTGAAAACTTTACTTTTCTGTCCGTAGAACCCTTTAGCTAATTTTAAAATCTTTTTATGTCTTTTATGTGCATTTACACCTTTTTTTACTCTTGCCATTCTTTCTTACCTCCTATTTACCTAACACTGATTTGATTCTCTTTAAATCCGCACTTGAAAGAGTAGTCGCTTTTCTTAATCCTCTTTTTCTCTTAGCAGTTTTCTTAGTAAGAATGTGACCTTTAAATGCTTTATTTCTCTTGATTTTTCCAGATCCTGTTTTCTTAAATCTTTTGCGAGCGCCTCTATGAGACTTCATTTTATTCTTTGCCATATTATTATTTCCTCCTGTAATAAAATTGTAAATTATTTTTCTGCTTTCGGTGCTAAAAACATAGTTAAGCTTCTACCTTCAAATTTTGCTTTTTTCTCAACATCAGCAATGTCAGAGCATACTTCTGCAAATTTCTCCATCACCTCAAATCCCCTAGTAGTGTAATCTCTTTCTCTACCACGAAATCTTAAGCTAACTTTAACTTTGTCTCCATCTTTCAAAAACTTAGAAGCAGTATTTGCTTTAACTTGGATATCATGATCCTCGATAAAGGTACTCAATCTAATTTCTTTAATTTGAGTATTCTTCTGCTTTTTCTTAGCTTCTTTTTCTCTTTTTTGAAGTTCATAACGGAACTTTCCATAATCTAGAATTTTGCAAACCGGTGGTTTTGCATTTGGTGAAATACAAACAAGATCAAGACTTTTTTCTTCTGCCAAAGCAAAAGCTTCTTCTCTAGTTAATATCCCCAGTTGCTCGCCATCTGCGCTAATAATTCTGAACTCTTTACCACGAATTTCTTCGTTGATCATATTTTCCTTACTAATGGTATTGTACCTCCTACAAAAGCATAACATTACCGAAATATTATTAAATGTAAAAAAAGAACGGATAAAATTATCCGTTCCAAAATAACACACAAAATGTGTAATTAACAATTTATCAACCATGCTTACGTCTGTTTGCAGGTGAGAAGCGGATAACTTCTTCTTCAATTACCTTACAACTATAACACTAAACAAGTTCCTTGTCAATCATTTATTTATATTTCTTTTTTCCAAAGTCCATGTAAATTGCAATATTCATATACTGCAACTGGCTTGTCATTTTCTAAAACAAACTCTGCCTTTGCTTCTACTCCTGGCGCTAGTACTTTTCTCTGTCCGCCGTTTTCAGTTTCAAGATAAATCCACTGAATAAAATGTTCAGGAAGCATTGGGTGTGCAACCTCACCAACTACAGCAGTAACTTTGTTTCCTTCAACAGAAACAACTGGTACATGTTTCTCTGTTGCTGCGTCAGTTGTATTTGCTACAAGCTCATTCATTGGCTCTCCGCAACAGACAACAGGAACACCAGAGTCATGAATCATTCCAACGATATTACCGCAATGAGCACATTTTAAAAACTTTTTCATAATAATTTCCTCCTACACATCTTGAATTCAAACCTACGTCTAAATTCTTTATACTAATTTCAAGTCATTATCATCATTATACTACAATAATAATATTATTAAACAGTTTTTGTCATAAATTTATCCTTACTTCGTATAAATTTTTATAATACGAACATCTGTTTACATCTTGCTAAAAGTATGGTATATTATAATTAATAAAGATTGAGGTGAGATTAATGAATAGATTAAAAGAAAGACAACAAAATATTCTACTATTTATGAAGAATGAAATAAAAGAAAAAGGTTATCCGCCAACAGTTAGGGAGATTTGCACATCGTTAAATATCAAATCCACTTCCACTGTTCACAAAGACATTGAAACATTAGTAAATACTGGTTTCATAGTAAAGGATCCATCTAAACCTCGTGCTCTAATGGTTGTAGACAATGAGGAACATACAGATTCTACCACTATTGAATCAAGTTTAACAAATGTTGTTGAAATCCCTGTTGTTGGTAGAATTGCTGCTGGAACACCTATTTTGGCTGATGAGAATGTTGAAGACTCATTCCCTATACCAACTAGATTCCTTGGCAATGGTAACAATTTTATGCTTACAGTTCGTGGCGAAAGTATGATTGAAGCTGGTATAATGGATGGCGACTATATTTTAGTGGAACAACAAGAAACTGCGCAAAACGGAGAAATCATTGTTGCTATGCTAGAAGATTTTGAAAGTGAAGCAACTGTAAAGACCTTTTACAAGGAAAAAGATCATATCAGACTTCAACCAGAAAACAGTTCTATGAGTCCTATAATAGTCCAAAACGTCAAAATTCTTGGCAAGGTAAAAGGTGTTTTTAGGTATTTTTAATTTCAAATACAATTTTACATATTCAATTAAATATAAAATCCCATAGCCACTTTATCTATAAAGTAATTATGGGATTATTTTTTTAAACACCTGCAATTAACGGAACTAATATTGGAACTGCAAAACTAAGAACCACACCAGAAACAAACGAATAAACCGCAATGTCCGCATTAGTCGCTCTCTCTACAATTGGCAAACACACGTCCATAGCTGCCGCTCCTGGCAAACTCGTTGTTTCAATATATCCTATTCTTTTTGCAACAATCGGTATAAGCATAATTCCAAGAACTTCTCTAAATACATTATGCATAAAAGAAATCGCACTTAATTCTGCGGAATACTTAGTCAATATAACTGGCGCCAAAGAGTACCAACCAAACCCTGCTCCGACCGCAAGGCTTTCTCTCAAAGTCACTGGCAAAAACAATGCTCCTACAGCAGCACCTGCCATAGTTCCAATTATAACTGCAATTGGAAAAATAATAACTCTAAATCCTACTTTTTTAAAATTCTGTACAACTGTACCTTGATGACCAATATCAATACCGACAAAAAAAAGCAAGATACATAAACCAACAATTAATATATTTTCTGAAATTCCCATAACGCTTTCTGGCATAAAAAAGTACCCTGAAAACATACCTGCAATAACTGTAATTATTACCATTTTAGTCATTTTCTCTCACCCCTTTCCTATTTATTCCCAAAAGCTTTCTGGCTATTATAATAGCACTTACACTACCTATCAAGATTAATATTGTCAATATAAATGCTGTAATACCAATACTTCCAAGTGATTCTATTACTTGCTTATTGTCTCCCAATCTGCAACCCATTGTAAATAGTAGTACAATAAGCATTACAGTTTGAACCTTTCCTGTCCAATTTATTTTTAGATCCTTTTTCTTTAAATAAGAACCAAATAAACAACCTATAAAGCATATACCAATGTATAAAGCTAATAACTTCATCTCATTTCTCCTTTCAAATTAATAATTTACACATTTATTGCCATTAAAATAAAAATAGTATATAATTAATGTGTATGGGGCACTAGCTCAATGGATAGAGTCGCAGACTTCGAATCTGTCGGTTGGGGGTTCGAATCCCTCGTGCCTCACCACTTATAAAACACGCAGAAATGCGTGTTTTTCAATATATACAAATTAAAAACCAATAATTATACACAACTACAATTTATATAATACCATCTATTTGTTATGTATCAACTATTTTTTTAATTTAATTTAACTTATTTATACAAAAAGGGAGTTGCTAATGCAATTCCCTTTATACATTTTTTATATTCTGCAATTTTTGCTTAATTATTTTCTTTTTTATTCCTAAAAAGATTCACCCCTACTACACCCACAGCTACCACATATGCTGTTAAAAACAGTAATAAATTATCCATGTCAGAATAAATAGTAATAAGAATGCAACTCAATGTCAATGCAACTATAGAGAATATAATTTTAATCTTAGTATTCTCTTGTTCTTTGTAAAAATAATATCCCATGATTAAAAAAGTTACAGTACATATACTTCCTATATCAATATAGTTTTTAATAGCTACTATAATTATATTTGCAATAATAGCAACCATAATTGATAATGATATTGAAATAATTTGTTTTTTCATTTCTTCCCCCATTCATTTTATTCCAGATTCAAACGTATTTTATTAATACGAAATACATTATTTTAAAAAACATTAATCATAAGGCTCTTCTCCTTTCACTATCAATTATATTATACCCTAAATATAGTTTCCAACTCACCTTATAAATTTTAATGATGTCAGCAGTTTTGTCCGTAAGAGCCCTATTGCACTGGGATAAAGTCAAAAAAATGCATCAGGCATAATCGATTGTTGCCTGATGCATAAATATTTACTGATATTCTTTACCAACACTATTTGACATAGAAACCAAATTTTGTATGATCGCTTCTCATTTAATTTGTTGTAGATATTTAACGCTTCCGCTTTATAAAAAATCCATCTCAAATAGACCCGCATAGCCACATTATATTAATTAAAAAAATGCAATCGGAACTACACAACCAACTACCATTAGTATGCAAATTCCTATAGCTATAAATCTTTTAGCTTTATCACTTAGCATTTAACTACACCTCTTTTTCTTAATTATTATATTCGTAATTTGTTATTTCCTTAATGGTATTATCTTTATTAACAAATACAACTTTTGGTTTATGCACTTTCGCTTCACTTTCATCCATCATTGCATAGCTAATTATTATTACCTCATCACCTGGTTGAACTAAACGCGCAGCAGCTCCATTTAGGCAAATTATCCCCGAATCTCGTTCTCCTGGAATAACATACGTTTCAAGCCTTGCCCCATTATTGCTATCAACAATTTGTACCTTTTCGTTTTCAATAATTCCTGCCGCATCCATAAGTGTTTTGTCAATGGTGATACTTCCCATATAATACAATTCTGCTTGAGTGACAGTCGCTCTATGGATCTTTCCTTTTAGCATATTCAGTACCATATTCTATTTCCTCCTAATTATTCATGTATGGTTCATTGTGATACCATCCGGATAATTTTACCACCATATTAATTATTAATCAATCTTTTTGAGCAAAGCTTTTTCAATAAATCTAAGTGTTTCATCACTTATTACGTGCTCCATTCTACAAGCATCCGATTTCGCAACATCCTCATTAACTCCTAGACTCATTAAAAATTCACTTAAAACCGTATGCCTTTTAAATATTCTTTCCGCAATAACAACACCCTCGTCCGTAAGGGATATTTGTCCACTATTATCAACTATAACAAGCCCATCACGCTTGAGTATTCCAATAGCTCGACTTACACTTGGTTTACTATATTCAAGGGCATTTGCAACATCAATAGACCTTACATTCCCTTTTTCTCTTTTCAATACGAGAATTGTCTCTAAGTACATTTCTCCAGATTCTCTAAGTGCCATTTAAATCCTCCATATTACTAATAATTGCTATACTCAATAATATCACAAAACTGTAACCCTTTCAATTTATATTGACAAACTGCGCTAATATATGCTAATATATTAATTAGTTAGCACAGGCTAACACTTTTTCAAGAAAGAAGGTAAATAACATGAACTTTTTAAGTAACAATATGAGTACCATTATTGTCGGCACGATTGTCTTAGTAGCTTTCATTTTCGCTATCAAGGGCAGTATTAAAGCAAAGAAAAATGGTGGATGTTCAGGTTGTAGCGGTAACTGCTCGGCTTGTAGCACAAAAGAACATTCTAAGTAGTAAATAAGAGATGTATATCATCATACATTCTTAAATTTATAATCTTTAACAAACAAATAAGCTATTCTTTACAGTCATGTCTTTAGTTGTCTGTTTTAAAATAGCTTATTTTTTTATTAAAACAGTAAAAGACATTTTTCTAGTATTATACTTGTAATAGCAATTCCTAAACAACAGCATAATCCCATTATTAACGGTTTTCCCCCTGTTTTTATTAGTCTAATGAAGTTAGTATTAAATCCAATTGCAACCATAGCCATGGTTATGAACAATTTACTTATAAACTTTATAATATATAGCAATTCTTCGCTAATTGGAACAAAAGTTGCGAAACATGAAGCTAGCAAAAATATTATTATAAAAAATGGAAATCCCTTTATAGCTTTAACAATTCCCCCACCTTCTTTGTTATTTCTAGATTTAATAAAACCCAGAGTTAAAGTTATCGGAATAATTGCTAAAGTCCTTGTAAGTTTAACTATTGTCGCAATGGCAATAGTATTACTATTATGAATTCCATCCCAAGCTGTAGCAGCAGCCGTAACAGAACTTGTATCATTTATTGCTGTACCAGCAAACATTCCAAAACCATAGTTGCTCATTGACAGTAAGTCCCCAACAAAAGGAAAGGTTATTGCAGCAAGTACATTAAAGAAAAAAATAACTGCTATTGCCTGAGAAACCTCATCTTCCTTAGCGTCAATCACAGGTGCTGTTGCTGCAATTGCAGAACCACCACAAATAGATGATCCAACACCTATTAATATGGATACATTTTTCTCCATTTTAAATGCTTTATATAGTCCATATGCAATAGCAAAAGATGTTGAAATTGTAACAATTATAATTGGTAAAGATATTTTTCCTTGTGTCAATATCTCACCAATATTCATTGTAAATCCTAATGATATAACTGCATATTGCAGTACTTTCTTTGATGTAAATTTAACACCATCAGTATATATAGACTTACTTTTGATAAGGTCTCCTAATATCATCCCAATTACAATCCCAAAAACTGGACCACCAATAATCGGAAATATTTTGCCAAGCAAATATGCCGTTATCCCTGACACACCACATAAAGTTACGCCACCAATTAATTTTTTAATACCTTTCATTTAGTCCCCCTTAATCATAATCAAAGTCACATTCCTTATTTTTTATTATACCCCAAGTCAATAATAAGTAAAAATTAGATATATTGATAGTTTGATAAATTTATGTTATCATTAATTTGGAGGATATTATGTTAGACAATAAATGTGAAACTTTTTTAGCTGTTTCAAAGTTCAATAATTATACAAAAGCAGCCAAAGAATTAAATATAACTCAACCTGCCGTATCGCAACATATAAAGCAGCTTGAGGATTTTTATGGCGTAAAATTAGTAAATACAACTAGTAAATCCGTTTCATTAACATCAGAAGGAACCTTACTCAAAAACGCCTTATTATTTATGCAAAACGATCAAAACAGACTAATCGATATTTTTAGTACCCCAAACAATCAAACAACTAAATTAAAATTCGGTGTAACTCTAACTGTAGGAGCTTTTATAATTCCAGATAAATTAGCAGAATTTATCAAAATGCATCCAAACATCAAAGCTGAAATGATTGTTGAAAATACTGAAAGTTTATTAACTAAACTCAAACAAGGGGAAATAGATTTTGCTATTGTTGAGGGGTTTTTTGCCAAAAACGAATTTAACCATAAAATTTTTAAAAAGGAAGCTTATGTTGGCGTATGTTCAATATCACGATGTTTTGAATCACCAGTAGATTTTACCGATTTATTAAGTGAAAACTTAATAATTAGAGAAAGCGGATCTGGTACTCGTGACATTTTTGAAAAATCTCTAGAAAGCCATAATCTTTCAGTAAATGATTTTAATAACATTATCGAAATAAGCAATATAGATGCTATCAAAAATATGGTTGCCGCAGATGCCGGAATTACTTTTATGTACAAAGCTGCAATAAAAGATGAACTCAAGCGAAATCTTTTACAAATAATACCAATTATAGACTACAACCCTTTACATAATATTACTTTTATCTCTCCAAAACGAACATGCTTTTCTAATGAAATTGAAGAGTTGTATGATTTCTTCAAAGTTTGAGTATACTTGACATATATCTTTTAAAGTGATAGCCTAATACTATAATTATCAAAGGAGAAAGAAAATGAGTGAAAATGTAAGTGAAAACTGTAGCCATAACTGTTCTAGTTGTGGCGAAAACTGTGGCGAAAGAACAGCTGAAAGCTTTTTAAAAAAACCACACGAAAAAAGTAATATCAAAAAAGTCATTGCCGTAGTTAGTGGTAAAGGCGGTGTTGGTAAATCTCTAGTTACAGGATTATCCTCTGTTATTTCAAGTAGGTGCGAATACAAAACAGCTATACTTGATGCAGATATTACCGGCCCCTCAATACCGAAGATGTTCGGAATTTCTGGACTAGTAAATGGTTCACCTGAGGGCATTGTGCCTGCAACAACATCAACAGGTATTAAGCTTATTTCTACAAACTTAATCTTAGAAAACCCAACTGATCCAGTTATTTGGCGCGGACCTGTTATTGGAGGAGTTGTAGAACAGTTTTGGACAGATGTAATTTGGGGAGATATTGACTATATGTTTATAGATATGCCACCTGGAACAGGTGATGTACCACTAACTGTGTTCCAATCACTTCCAATTGATGGAATAATTATAGTAGCATCACCACAAGAATTAGTTTCAATGATAGTAGAAAAAGCTGTAAAAATGGCTGATATGATGAATATTCCAATTCTTGGACTAGTTGAAAATATGAGTTATGTTCAATGTCCTGATTGTGGGAAGGAAATTAAAATCTTTGGCGAAAGTAAGGTTGAACAAATAGCAAAAGAAAAAGGTCTTGAAGTTCTTGGTAAACTTCCTATTGAACCAAAATTAGCAGAGCTATGCGACAAAGGCGAAATAGAAAAATTTGAAGGGGCTTGGTTACAAAAAATAGCCGAAAAACTTGTAACTATATTACCTTTATAAACTATC
Organism: Anaerovoracaceae bacterium; assembly: GCA_036637375.1. GTDB lineage: Bacteria > Bacillota > Clostridia > Peptostreptococcales > Anaerovoracaceae > JAVWMQ01. The sequence goes on along the minus strand of JAVWMQ010000018.1, from coordinate 1,406 downwards.
TAAATCTAATTTTAAATTAATGAAAAATCCCACATTCATAAAGTAATAAATTATATTACTTTATGAATGTGGGATTTTATTATTATACTTATTTTACAAAATATATTTTATTTATCAACATTTTAAATACCGACTTCTTCATTTGTTTTGCAATGCAACTCCTCGTCACTTTTCATAATTAATGATGTCACACCACTTCTATTCTTTATATCCAATTTCTTATATAGATTATATATATGTGTCTTAACAGTACTTTCTGAAATAAATAGTTCATCTGCAATTTCTTGATTTGTCTTACCTTCATATATTAATTTACAAATCAATAATTCTCTATCAGTTAATCCAAATTCACTTTTCAATTCAAGCAGACGTTCATCTAAGCTAAATACTTTATTTGCTTCAACTTCAGCCGTACCATCTTTCAAAAATACCTTCTTAAATATCTGGTAGTAAACTATCCTTAATGATGCAACATTTATTATAATCCAAAATAAAATTGTCAAATCTAGAGGTTCTCTTACAAACTTGCTATTTCCCCAATGAACAGAGGTTTCTCCCCAAAAGAATGAGCAATAATTCCAAAGCATAAGGCCGCTTACTAATACCATATAGTAGCCTAGCATCCTTTTGTTTGATGTTACAACTTTTGCAATATATACCAAACTAGTAGATAATGCAAATAATACTAAAATAATATCGCTCGAGAACATTAACCACCTAATTGTATAAAAAGCATTCTTCGGTAACAGTATTGCACAAATTAACCAACCAGCAGAAAAACAATACCCATATAACTGAGCCACTTTGCTAAACCATTTTATTTCTTTAAAGTCTGCAAATTCTTCCTCAAGTTTAACCCAAAAAGAAAAAAGTATTGCGATTATACAGGTCCCAATTCTAAGAACTGACGTGTCACTTATATTCCCTAATACGTAGCCATTAAAATAAATAATCATATCATATACTGACATGAACAACATTCCGAACATAAAAATCTTAAAAGATGAATTGATTTTACTTTTTTCTCTTATTCCTGCCAAAAATAAAATCGTAATCGTCGCAATTCCAACAAATATTGATAGCAAATATAATGGTAAAATAATACTACTTGCTACATTCATTTCACACTCCCCTTTCTTTTTAATATTATACTCTATAGAAACAATTTTGTCACAAAAAAAGAAAAAAATCTTGAAACCAAGATTTTTTTCCCATTACTTATTACTTTATTTTTTATTTACGGAAACCCGTTAATAACTTAGTTTATGCTTCAGCTGCTTTTAGAGCTTCTGCCTTTTCTGCTTCTCTTTCAATCAGTACCTTCTGATATTCTTCGTCTGTCATCTTAGACATTGATATGCCTGTGAATCCGTAGAATATTGATACTAGAGGGTTAACCCAGTTTA
>JAVWMQ010000017.1:0-35715 GCA_036637375.1 Anaerovoracaceae bacterium | reverse complement strand
AGATGGCTTTCTATTTTTTTATCTTTTTGTCACATATGTATTATCACCTAACAATCACTAGGCGGTTTAACCCTTGTAATGTCAACACTTTTCCTTGTACCCCCTTGATATTGTTGACAGTTTAATTATTGCTATGGGCATTATTTTTTTTTATAAAAAAGGCAAATGCGTGGAGCATTTGCCAATACGATGAAACTATTGATTTTTGAACAGTTTTTGGGGTTCGTAAGTTACAATCTTGTAACCTTTTTTCTTGGTTTCATTTATAATATTATCTATGATATTTGCGTTTGTTTTTGACATTCCATGTAATAATATCACTGCTCCAGGCTTTATATTTGACATAATCTTGCCCAATGCATAGGCCTCACCTGGTTGATTGTTTCTATCCCAATCATCATATCCAAATGACCAAAACAAGGAAGTATATCCGATTTTATTTAAGAAGTATAATGACTTTTCATTGTATGCGCCCTCGGGGAAACGGAACAAAGTCATATTGTATTTATACTTTTTTTGCATATATTTATGAAAAGGTATAGTTTCACTTTTCATTCGTGTTAAAGAAATCTTGGAATAATTAGGATGGTTGCTAGAGTGATTACCAATTTGATGTCCGTCATCCAAAATCCTTTTAACTAACTTAGGATTTTCTTTTACCACTTCAAGGGTCATAAAGAACACCCCTAGTACCCTTTTTTTCTTTAGCTTATCTAAAAGCTCATAGGTGTACTGATTAACGTAGCCAAGGTCAAATGTGAGGTAAACTTTAGGTGTGTTTGTGAACACTACATATCTACCACCTAAATCCCTTCCATAATTAAGCGCCTTTGTAAAGTCTCGCCTGTTCTTGCCAATTGCACTGCCCCATGACCATTCTCTAGTTGTTCCATTTAGCTTTGAAATCTTAGCTTCTGTAACTGACTTTGCCAATTCATCTATGGATTTCACCTTTGGCGATGGTGCCGAAGCCACAAGAGATAAGCTCAATGTTAGAATTAATATCGGTACAATTATTCTCTTCATAATCTCTACTGCCAAAACTAACCTATTAATCTTAGCGTACTCCTTCCTATCTCTAATTATACTATATTTAAACAATAAATCCCACCTTATTATGCCCACTGCCTCATTGCCAAGCCAACTACAACAAAATGAACTTATATGGCAAAAAAGTACAAAGTCCGACTACAAAAACGCAAACAGACACAGAATTTGGCTATAATAATTCTGTGTCTGTTTTTGGGTTATTTAAACACTATTCTTTGATTTTAAGGTCGATAACCTTGTCACCAAAGTTATCAGCTTTAATTGTAATCTTGTTCATTCCAACCTTTAGTGCTGATGCTGGTATCTTAACTATATTGTATTTGTTTGTAAAAAATCCGCTAGTGTATTCTTCAACAGTAATATCTATTGAGATTTTTTCATCATTTACAATAATTTCTTTTAAAGCATTTTTGTATGCTTTGCTCTGAGAATCTCTCTCCATACCTATTGATAGCTTAATTTCTCCAACTTCATTTATGGTTGTAACACTATCAGTTGATACGCCGCTTGCTAGGTTAAAAATACCTACCTTGTTTGGAGTATATAGAGGAAGAACATTCACCTTTAGGACTTTATCTTTATACCCTTTGGCACTTAATGTAAGGGTATGCTCCCCTGCTTTTAGCCCTTCTACTTCAAAAGATTTACCAAACATTGTATTTATCTTTAGGCTGTCTTTGGCAATTAATTCGCCCGCATCAACTTTAATGCCGACAAAAGCATCAAAGTATGCTTTTTCAAGTTTTTCATCTCCATGGGCTGATGATACATACACAACTGCCTTATTTCCGTATGTAAATTCTTCTGATCCTGATCCAAGTTTCACCCCTGCTGGTGCTTCTTTTGAAGTTTCTCCTGGTTCTGGCTTTGGCTCTGGTTTAGGTTCTGGTTCTGGCTTTGGCTCTGGTTTTGGTTCTGTTCCAGGTTCTACTTTAGCTAAAGCCTCCTTTGGCTTAAACCTTTCTGTCAAATCAGCATAACCATCAAATTTAATAATTATGATATGCTCATTATCAAGTTTAGCTTCATCAAACATTTTGGCTCTAACAATAATCTTGCCGTCTTTAATGTAATAGTCCCCAGATGTTCCACCAACAGCTTCATCACTTAAAAGCGCCTTGCCTCCTAGAGTTATCCCTTTAAACTTCTGCATCATTTCTGTAGAAATGCCACTTATTAAGATGTTCTTTGCTTTGTCCCCTCCAAAGGTAACATTACTTGTGTTCTTTGTATAAATATTAAAAGTTACATCTGCGTTTTTGTAATCATTTGCATAAAGTCTTAGCAATACGTTACCCATTCTAAACGAATCTTTGTAAACACTAGCTGGTATAGTAATTTTGTTTGCAACTTTGTCTACTTTTATATCGCTTTTAAGGAATGTTTTGTTGATATTTAACACTTTGATTCCTTCAATGGACTCAGCCCAACTATCTGCTGTTTCGCTATCAACATAATCAATAACTATATCCTCGCCCTTATTTGTTTCCTTAACTGTTAGTCTTGGTACTGGCTTTGCTGCTGATTCCCAAAACATTTCAATATCACCAAGAAGTCCATCTTCAAGCATATTCTTTACTTGGTACGGTCTATTATTGTAAATTCCAGAAGCCTTACCACCTTTGATATCATTATAGTATTCTCCAAAAGTATAGTAATCATCATCACCTTTGGCTTTGCCACAATAGTTCTTGAAGTTTGTAAAGGATATCATTAAGTTTGCACCTTCGCTTGTATAAATAGCCTCTTTATTCAAGCTATCCCACCAAGAAATAATAGCCTTTGTATACCCTGTCTCCTTGTCCATTGCTCTTAGGATTTTGCTGTTTGCAATTAGATCAAAATCAAATACAATAAATCCATTCATTGCACCTCCGCCTGCAGTTTCTCCACTGCTTGCGCCTGGTGTTGGCTTAGCTGTTGCTCTTGTAACACCATCTAGTCTACCGAAGTTCTTGATAACCAAATTGCGTCCAGCCTTCTTACCTTCGCCAGAATCACCCCAAACAGGATTTTTTTCACCCTTTGGTGCTTTTTCAAGATTAAATTTAATTACATAATCTGTGTATCCATATGCCTTAATTACTAATTTATGTTCTCCTACACCAAGCTTTTCCTTTGCAGAGTTTTCTAATCGAATTAAATTAGAAACAACTGCGTAATCAAAGGCTTCACCTTTATCAACTGACAAAATATTCTTGAGTGGTTTATTATCTAAAGTTATTTCATAAATTGGATTTACTGCGCCATAGTTGAAATCTTCAAGCTTAAATAACAGGTCTTGATTTGCCCACCATCCAAAGTTCGGTGACAATGTAATTTCTCCTGCTTTCTTTTGTGTTTCAACAATAATTCTATGGTCGTTGTAGCCCTTTGCCTTAATTATGATAATGTGCTTGCCATTTCTACCAGCAATTGCTGTATTTTCCTTTTTAATTATTATCAAGCCATTTGTCCCATATTTGGTACTTTCCTTGCTTAATTCAAATTCCAATGGTACTCTCGATGTACTGCTGCTATTATAGTCTTTTTCAACCTTATAAATAGCTTTACCCCATGCTTCGCCTTCCTTTGTGTTGGCAAATTTAATTAGGATATTGTCTTTATCCATTATTGCTTTTGGACTATATAGTTTAGGAAGTGTAGAGTCCGATTCATTACTCGCTTCTGACACTGTATCAAAAGTTGTTTTAATTGGATTTACTCTAGGGTTACCCTGTTTGTCATAGTTAGTTATGAAGTAATCAAATCTACTAATTGGCCCATTTGCCAAAATCTTTTGAGGTATTTGACCAGATAATGGTTGTGTAAATGCCTTTGTCCCTGTTCCTACTACTATACTTTCCTCGCTTTTATCTTTTTTGTCTACCGCCTTGATTTCATTACGTTCTTGAGGATTCACTTGGAACTTCAAGATGGTTCTTTGATCATTTACAGGTGTAGGCGTTATTTTTTTGCCTGACAATGTAAAGTTATAATCATCCATTGTCTTTTTTGCAAGGGTTACTACACCAAAGTGAATTTGTTCAATGTTATAAACATTGCTTCCTGCCACCTTAAATATGCTGCCTTGCCCTATATTCCCTGCTTCAGCTGCACCACCTACAGCGTCCTCAGAATTATCAGGCTTACGAGTTTCATCTGGTTTGTTATTGATAAACCCTGTTACACCTTCACCTACAATTACATTTTTGATAGCTACATTTACAACATTATTGTTGCCATTTATATTAGCTTTTTCAATTTTGCCTTCTCCCTTTATCTCCAAACCATCTGCATTTGAATTTAGAGATTTGACAAATACTCCCTTTTCTATATTAATTAACGGACTTCCTGTTGCTTCTTTTGAAACATTTAACTGACCAATCTTGCCACCTTCAACTTCAACCTTTGCATCTTTATTAAGATTTAGTATGTTGAAATTACCTTTAAGCTTGGCTTTGCTAAATATGTCAACATTTGTACCTTTAGATTTTCTAACTACAAGCTTAGTTTCACCTTTGCCATTTACATCAATACCGTTTTGCGCAAAAGTCTTATTGCACTTTACGTTAACATTTCCTTTACCCTTTATTACTAACTTTCCAAACACATTAATATTAGTTAAACGGTAATTTCCACTCCCATTTATAATTAAATTACCCTCAATATTCTTGTTTTTTATAGTTCTATCTTTTAAATAAACGTCCTTTGATTTAACTCTTTTTTCTACTTTGATATTCTCACTTTTATCAATACGCTGCATGTTACTTGAACTTGCGCTTACGATTAAACTTTGGCTCATTAGTGTAAATGCTAATACACAACACAAACCAAATTTACAACTATTCCTTTTCATAGCTTCCTTCCTAAATATCAACCTAAACAATTCCGCGAAAATCATTTAGGTTAGCTTTCGCTAACCAACTTGTTTAAAATTAAGCCCTTGCGGACTATTGTGCACTTTATTAAACGAGTTAGCCTTAGCTAACGTACATTTGCATTATTACATACAAAGAGATTTATGTCAACATGTAAATCCACTTTGCCTTAATCATTTTATATAAAAGTTGTCATATGGTACATTAACCAGTTCCTTTTCTTGCTAATATTTAGTCCTCGTGATAAAATATTCTTCGTAGTTTGTTTAAACTACTTTTTTGAAAAAGGAGGAAATATATTTAATGGAAATAATAGAAATACTAAAGGTCATATTTCTTGGTATAGTGGAAGGGATTACAGAATGGCTACCAATAAGTAGTACAGGACATATGTTACTTGTTGATGAATTTATCAAACTTAACATGAGCGATGCTTTTAAGGAAATGTTCTTTGTCGTAATTCAGCTTGGTGCAATTCTAGCTGTAGTGGTTATATTTTGGCACAAAATGTGGCCCTTCAAGATTAAAACTGTCAATGATCACAAGAAGTTAATGATCCGCAGTGACATTTTTTCTCTATGGTTTAAGGTTGTAGTTGCATGTATACCTGGAGCTGTTGTCACATTGCTATTTGACGATTTCATCGAAGCTCATTTGCATACATCTATTGTAATTTCAATGGCATTAATCATTTATGGAGTTGCATTTATAGTCATAGAGAAATGGAATACAACGAGAATCCCAGTTACTAACAAGCTATCCGAAATCACTTATAAGACCGCTTTAATTATAGGAATGTTTCAGGTTCTATCCATCATTCCAGGGACATCAAGGTCAGGTGCAACAATTATAGGTGCTTTAATTATTGGGGTATCAAGGGTTGCTGCTGCTGAGTTCACATTCTTTCTCGCTGTTCCAGTTATGTTTGGACTAAGCTTTATTAAAATTATTAAGTTTGGATTTGACTTTAGCGGTGTTGAGTTATTAACGCTTGGAATTGGAATGATTGTAGCCTTTGTTGTTTCAATCATTGTAATTAAATTCTTGATGGGATATATAAAGAAACACGATTTCCGTATCTTTGGTTGGTACAGAATTGTGCTTGGTATAGTTGTTCTCATTTATTTTTTAATATAAATGCAAAAGGCGTGCATAATGCTACAGTCCAATAAGCAAAAAATGAATATGTACAAAATTGAATGGTAATTAAATAGTCTATACAAGCAAGCCACCCCACGAACTGCAGAAGTTCATGGGGTGGCTTTATTTAGGCGTAAATTAATTTAGTCAATATTTTTTCATTTCTTTGCTTTAGGTCGTCTAAATCCTAAAAAATAGTAGTGGCACAAAAGAACTATACCTAAAAGGATTTTTAGGTGGTGATACGGAGCAATAATAATTGCCACTGTTAAAAAGATAGTAACTGTAATTAAGGTTATTATCCTATCTTTTTTATTCATTTGCTTTTTATTTCTAATCGGTTCAATATGTTTCTGATAAAACCCACTATTAATAAGCCCATTGTGCACTTTATCTGAGCCCTTTGCAATGAGAGCAACAGATACTATTATAAAAGGTGTTGTAGGTAAAATCGGAATTGCAATTCCCACAACACCTATGATGCCCAAAAGAATGCCAATTCCCAAATATATTTTTTTAATCATTTTGTCTCCTATATTATTTGCGATTTTACCAGTCCCCTAAAATAAATTTGTAAATTTTTTATTCATATCTAAGTGCTTCTATAGGATCCAATTTAGCTGCCTTGTTGGCTGGGTAATATCCAAAGAATATGCCGATAGCCATTGAAAATATTACACTTATAACAACTGATATTATGGAAACAGCTGGAGGCAACTTCATAATCATTGTTACAATCATACTAATACCAAGGCCTAAGGTAACACCAATTATCCCTCCTATTCCACAAATTATCATAGCTTCTATTACAAACTGTTTCCTAATGGAGCCAGCCTTTGCACCTAGAGCCTTTCTAACTCCAATTTCCCTTGTTCTTTCTGTAACGGAAACAAGCATAATGTTCATTACACCAATACCACCAACTAGCAAGGAAATTCCTGCAATGACAGCAATGGCAATTTTAACACTACCCATGGATTTAGTCATACTTTCAACACCTTTTTGCTCGTCATATACCTCAACATGCCATTTTTGATTATGTCTATATATGCCTTCCATATATGTATTAATCTCCTCGGTCAATGTTTCCTTTACCATTTGTGGAGCTGGCATAATCGAGAAGCTGGAATATGCTTTGCTATTGGTCAAATCTCCAACCACAGTAACAGGAATATAAACTGTAGTGTTCTCCTGTCCGCCAAACATATCTGCCCCTGTCTTTTTGGAATCATCATATACCCCAATAATTGTAAAGGCTCTAAATTGACTTTCTATATTCAGTTTTAATTCTTTGCCTAGCACATCTTGCCCTGGCGCTATATCCTCAGCAATACTACTTGGTATTACCATTACGTTTGCTGCCCGCTTTACATCTTGTTTGTAAAAATATCTACCCTTTGTTATCTTTATTTTGGCAATTTCTTTTTGCCCTTCATTTGTTCCTGAAACTTTTAACTTCTTTTCAGTTCTACCAACTCTTACACTTTCACTTGTTGTATCTTTTGTAACTCCTAAATGTGCAATTTTGCCTTGAAACTTTTCCTCAAAGCTGTCTAGTTGCTCTGCTGTAAATAGATCAAACTCCTTTGGCTCAATTCCTGAGTCATAATCGTTTTCGTCACGTGGTGCAACTCTAAGGGACAGGTTTTGTAGCCCAATGCTCTGCATTGAATTTTCAAGGTTTTTGGACATCGCATTACCTATTGAAATAATGGAAATAACCGAAGATATACCGATTATGATTCCAAGCATAGTCAAAAGTGCACGCATCTTGTTTGATCTGATACCAGTTAAAGCTAACAGGAAGTTCTCCCAAATTAGCATATTCTACCGTCCTTTATTATTATCTGCCTACTAGTTTCACTAGCAAGCTCGTTACTATGAGTAATAAATACTATTGTTCTTTTTTCCTCTTGATTAATTTTTAGAAACAAATCCATTACCATTCTACCAGTTTTGGAATCAAGCGCACCTGTTGGTTCATCTGCCAAAAGTATGCTCGGATTATTAGCAAGCGCCCTTGCAATTGCTACACGCTGTTTTTGTCCTCCTGATAATTCATTTGGTTTATGTTCCCTTCTATCATACATTCCTACTAGATTTAACAATTCCTCTGAACGTTCTTCTCTCTCCTTTTTGCCAACACCTGCATATAACATTGGGAGTTCTACATTCTTAATCGCTGAATGTTTAGGAATCAAGTTGAAATTCTGAAATATAAAGCCTATCTTTTTATTTCTAATTTCAGCAAGTTCATCTTCCTCAGCCTCAAGTAAATTTAATCCATCAAGTAAATATGAGCCCTTTGTTTGCTTATCCAAAGCACCTATAATATTCATCAATGTACTTTTTCCTGAGCCAGATGCTCCTACAACAGCTAGAAACTCTCCTGCTTTCACTTCTAAATTTATAGCCTTTAGAATTTCCAGCTCTTGTTCAGTTCCAACATTGTAGCTTTTACATATGTCCTTCATACTAATAATACTATCCATTTCGACCTCTATCCTTTTTTACTTTGTTGATATTCCATTATATTATTTAATACCATCATTCCTTCATGAACTTCTTTGCCTGATATTTCAACTAGAACATCGTTTTGAATTCCCATCTTTACAGTTATTTCTTTTGGATTTTTGTCCTTTTCATCTTTCAAAACCATTATTGTTCCAGTTCCATCACGATTGTCAATTATAGAGTCAAATGAAACTGCTGTTACATTTCTCTCCTCTTCAATTTTAATCATAGCCCTTGCATTTGAACCAATCTTTACATTGGAATCTTCATTCTTAATTGTAACCTCAACTAAGAATTTCACACTTGCTGCTTTGTTTTGAGAATTTGCATCTTCTTTAATTGCCGCTGGCGCAACTGATGTTACTATACCTTTTAGCTTTTTTTCTCCTGTAGTTTCAGTTTTTACAACCGCTGACTGTCCGACTTTAATTTTATTTATATCGTATTCACTAACTTTTGCAGAAACTTTTAGAGCATCTATACGTTCAATTACAAACAAAGGCCCGCTACTTGTTGCTCCTCTAACTGCATTGACTGCAGTTACAGTTCCAGCAATAGGCGCTCTCAAAGTACCTTCACTAATTTGTTTTGTTAGCTTTTGGATTTCTGGACTAACCTTTTTTTGGTTATAGATGGTTTTTGAATTTTCATATGCCAATTTCAATTTATATAAGTCACTCTTAGATAGATCACCAATGCTCGCCAGGTATTTACCGTCCTTATATTCCTTTTGTTTTAGTACCAAATCACTTTTGGCAACTGCCATTTCATTTCGCTGGGTAATTCTCGCTGCACTAATATCGTTTGATAGGGTTGAAGTGTCCATATTGCCAAGTACAGCACCTTGCTGAACTTTGTCACCAACCTTGACATTTACCCCATTGATTTTACCGTCAATCTTTGCTGAAACCTTAACACTGTCCTCACTTTCAATAAGTCCACTTGTTTGCACATATTTGATAATATCTGTTTTGGCAAGTGGAGTTACCTTCAAATTGCCTGCCGAATCGTCGTTTTTACTAGAAAAATAGAAAAGAGCGCTGCCTCCACCTATTGCAATTACAAGCACAATAGCTAGTATCACCTTTCGTTTTTTGCTTCCTAAATTAAATTTTAACTTCATCTCTATTAATATCCTTTCTTTAACAATTCATATTTCAAACTGCTCTCTATTAATCTTCTTTTTGAATCCTTAGCGTTTGATACTTGTTCCAAATACTCATCTTTTTTTGTATTTACTTCACTTATAGTTGTATATCCTTTTTTGTATTTTGCTAATGTTTTTTTGTATTTCTTGTAAGCCACACTGATACTTCTATTACTATTTAGCACCTTTTTAGCTTCTATTTTTAAACCACTGTACTTGGAGATAAAATCAGTTTTAACTTTATTTGTAACCTTACTTAAATCGTTTATGGCTTTTTTGTGTTCGTTACTATTGTAGTATGTCATTGCCACTGCTTTTTCAACTTCAAGCTTTGCTACCAAAATGTCTGTCGCTGTTGCAAGCCTTAGAGTAAGATCTCTTTCTAGACTAGCATTGTTTGCTAGAGTATATCCAAACTCGATATTATCAAGTGGTTTAACGCCCACCTTATCATCTGTCATAACACCTAGGGCAATTTTGAAATCAACTAAGGATTTATCAATTTCCAAAACTATATCTTCTAGCTTTTCTTCTAATTCAATTTTTTTCTCTCTAGCATCTTCCAAAACACTTCTAGCAACTAACCCTTTTTTGTATTTCTTTTCAATGATTTTTATTTGTTTAACTTGCTTATCAATGTTCAGCTGTGCCTTTTCCTTGTCGGCTGTCTTTTGCCAATATCCTAAATATGTTTCTTTTGCTGTCTGACCTTGCTGAAACAACCCCATATTTTCAGTCAACCTAAGACTCTTTAGATTGTATTCAGCTTCTGTAATTCTTTTGGTAGATGCAATATAGTCCTCGTATGCTGCTAAGTATTCTGGACTTTTTTTGTCCTTAATTCCCGCCATTACACTTGCTGCTTGAGCACTTTGTGAAATTGCCTTTAGGTAGTCCCCATTGCTATCCGCAATCTTTTTGTCAACTTCCATCTTGAATGTACTTTTATTCACTACAATGTTATCAATATCATCTATCCCAACTTGGTATTCGCTGTATGCAAATGCAAAACTTGGTATGCTCATAATCATTATACTTGCCAAAAGAAGTCCTATGTATCTCCTCATTTTTCTATCCTCCTAATTATTTATCTACGATTATTATACCACCTTAAATTCCATATTATCCTCTAGGTTTCTTAATCTATCTTAAGGTTTCTTAAGGTTTGTAAAGATATTTATTAATATTTATACAAAAAAAACGACTACATATATTTTAATATGTAATCGCAATTTTTATTTAAGCCTCTAAATTTTATCTATTTTTCAAATTTAGATTCAACCTTTTTCTGGAATTTTTCTTTGTTTACTACGAATCTTTCGTGAGTTCCTTCTCCTACAACTCCGCTTTCATCATATGCAGTAACCTTAAACAATAGTCTTCTACCGTCCATTTCAATAAGTTCGCTTTCACAGCTAACTTCCTTGCCTAAAGGTGTTGCAGCTATATGTTTCATGCTAATAGCTGTACCAACAGTTCCATCTCCTTCTTCAAGATGTTCCTCAAGACTTCTCCAAGTAGTAAGTTCCATTAATGCAATCATTGCTGGTGTAGCAAAAACATTAAGTGCACCACTTCCCATTGATTTTGCAGTATTTCCATCATTTACAACTACTGACTCTTTACCTTTAATTCCTAATTCTAGCATATTTTTTCCTCCAATTCTTCTTTCTAAAACTATACCACAAATCCTGTGATAAAAAAAGTGTTATAAGCATTACTATTGTGACATATTAATGAAATTACTCACAATTTACACATTCCCTAATTGCTTTTTCATTTTCCTTTTGTTTCTTGATAATAGCCTCTTGAAGCATCATATCTTTAACTTTCATAAGTCTTGTTTGATTGCCTCTTTCGTTTTCATCAAGCTTCATTGTTATATACCTAATTGTAACTTGCAATCTTGGAATCATAACATATTCGAGGGCATTAACCCTTCTACGAGTCTTTTCAAGTTCTGCTGCAAGCAGTGCAACTTCCTTTTCTTTTGCTGCTAGATCAAGCAAAACTTTAAATAACTGAGATAATTCATTAATCGCTGTATCAAGTTCCCCTGAGGTTCTTGCAAACCCATAAGGGTAAATATCACTTTCGTCCTGTGCTGTTGTTTTGAAAGAAAAAACTGGTACATCTACACTCATGATATTCTTATTCCCAACCTCAAGCATAACTCCTTGCTTTGGAAACATAAGGGATTCTTCCATAACCTCTTGGGACATAATAGCACTTGCCATATTAAAGCTTTTGTAAACCTTTGCAAGTTCTTCTTCTACCTCTTGCCTTAGTCTACCATTAGCACGTGCCAGCTCCAAGAACTCTTTCATCAGTTCATCTCGCTTATCTTTCATAAGCTTGTGTCCCCTAGTTGCCGTCTTTAGCCTTTTTTTCAAAGAAGTTAGCATCATTCTAGTTGGATTTACATTTAATCTTTCCATTTAGATTCTCCCTTCAAGCACCCTAACTATTAAGGTATTTTTCAATGTATTCATCCTTAATTCTCTTTAGCTCGCTCTTTGGTAGTAGTTTAAGTAAGCTCCATCCAATATCAAGTGTTTCCTCAATGTTTCTATCTGTTTCATACCCTTGGGATACATATTCTCTCTCAAACTCTTGGGAAAATTTAGCATACATTAAATCCGTCTCAGATAATGCCGCCTCACCAAGAATAGTCATAAGTTCTAAGCATTCCTTACCTCTTGCATAAGCTGCAAAAAGCTGGTTCATTGTATCTGCATGATCTTCTCTAGTCTTGCCTTTACCAATCCCCTTATCTTTTAGTCTTGAAAGGGAAGGTAATACATCAATTGGTGGCATTACACCCTTCCTATATAATTCTCTGCTAAGAATTATTTGACCTTCTGTGATATATCCAGTCAAGTCTGGAATCGGATGAGTTTTGTCATCTTCTGGCATTGTCAAAATCGGAATCATTGTAATAGATCCGTCTTGTCCACGTTTTCTACCTGCTCTCTCATACATAGTTGCCAAGTCCGTATATAGGTAGCCTGGATAACCTCTCCTACCTGGAACTTCCTTACGAGCAGCCGAAACTTCTCGAAGGGCTTCTGCATAGTTTGTAATGTCAGTCATAATTACAAGAACGTGCATGCCAAGATCAAATGCCAAATACTCAGCTGCAGCTAATGCCATTCTTGGGGTTGCTATTCTCTCTACTGCCGGGTCGTTTGCCAGGTTCATAAACATTACTGTTCTGTCAATTGCACCTGTTCTCCTAAAGTCTGAAGCAAAGAAATCTGCTTCTTCGTAAGTGATTCCAATGGCTGCAAATACAACTGCAAAGTTACCTGTTGAACCCTTTACCTTAGCCTGCCTTGCAATTTGGGCTGCAAGATTTGCATGAGGAAGTCCAGAACCAGAAAATATAGGTAGCTTCTGACCTCTAACCAATGTGTTTAGTCCGTCAATGGCAGATACTCCAGTTTGGATAAATTCCGCTGGATAGTCTCTAGCTGCTGGATTCATTGGCAATCCATTAATATCTAATTTTTTTTCTGGTATAATTTCTGGACCTTTGTCCTTTGGTCTACCCATACCATCAAAAACTCTGCCTAAGATTTCAGGTGATACGCTAAGCTGTATACCCTTGCCCAAGAACCTAACGGAACTTTCCTTTAGGTTAATACCCGCTGAGCTTTCAAATAGCTGTACTAAGGCGTTTTTGCCATTTATTTCGAGAACCTTGCAAAATCTCTTTTCTCCATTTGGAAGAGTTATCTCTCCAAGTTCATCATATGTAACGTTTTCTACATCTTCAACAAGCATCAAAGGCCCTACAACTTCTGATATTGTCTTATATTCTCTAATCAATCTATTCCGCCTCCTCGCTTACTAATTTAGAAATTTCTAGTTTAAGGGTTTCCATAATTCTCAAAAAAGCCTCTTCTGTTTCAATTTCTTCAATATATTTGAATCTTCCTATTGCTTCCTTTGTATCAATTGATGTAAGTGCATTAAATGATGCGCCTTTGGCTGCTGCTTCAACAGATAAGTCATAGTAAGCCAAAATCAATCTTAGAAGCATAAATTGTTTCTTTAATGATGTGTAAGTGTCAACTTCATGGAAAGCATTTTGATGCAAATAATCCTCACGAATTGATTTACATGCTTCAAGTTTAATTCTGTCATCAATCGAAAGTGCATCAACACCAACTAGCTGAACAATTTCTTGAAGTTCTGCTTCTTCTTGCAAAAGTCTAAGGGTCCTAGTTCTCAGAACTGGGAAATCTTTACTTACATTTTCTTCGTACCATTTATTTAGTCTATCCACATATAGTGAGTAGCTCTGCAACCAGTTAATTGCTGGGAAGTGCCTCTTATATGCTAAGCTTGAATCTAGTCCCCAAAATACCTTTACAATACGAAGTGTCGCCTGTGAAACTGGCTCTGAAATATCTCCTCCTGGAGGTGATACAGCTCCAATTGCCGAAAGCGCACCTTTCCTTGGTTTTTGTCCTAAGGACATAACACTTCCTGCTCTCTCATAAAACTGTGCAAGTCTTGATCCTAAGTAAGCTGGATAGCCTTCTTCCCCTGGCATTTCTTCGAGTCTACCTGACATTTCACGAAGGGCCTCTGCCCATCTTGATGTAGAGTCAGCCATTAATGCAACTGAATAACCCATATCTCTAAAGTATTCTGCAATTGTTATACCTGTATAAATTGATGCTTCACGAGCGGCAACAGGCATATCAGAAGTATTAGCAATTAAAACAGTCCTCTTCATTAGTGACTCACCAGTGTGAGGGTCTTTTAGCTCTGGAAACTCCATAAGTACGTCAGTCATTTCATTTCCACGTTCACCACAACCAATATATACAACAATTTCTGCATCTGCCCACTTAGCTAACTGGTGCTGCACTACAGTTTTACCACTTCCAAATGGCCCTGGAACAGCAGCAACTCCCCCCTTAGCAATAGGGAATAGTGTGTCTATTACTCTTTGCCCTGTAATTAATGGCATCTCCGGCACAAGCTTTTCCTTGTAAGGTCTACCCCTTCTAACTGGCCACTTTTGCATCATAGTTAGTTCAAATATCTTACCTGTTTCATCTTCAAGAGTACAAACAACATGCTCAACATTAAATCTGCCAGCTTCAATTGTTTTTACCTTGCCTTTCATTCCATAAGGAACCATTATTCTTTGCTTAACAACTAAAGTTTCATCAACAGTTCCGATGATGTCACCTTCCTCTAATATATCTCCAACTTTAACAACAGGAACAAACTCCCATAGTTTTGCTCGTGATAATGAATCCACCTTGATTCCCCTTGTAATATTTGTGCCTACAAGGTTTTTCATTTCCTCTAGTGGTCTTTGTATTCCATCATACATAGTTTCAATTAGCCCAGGTCCAAGTTCAACCGAAAGTGGTGCACCTGTTGAAACTACTGGGGTACCAGGTCCAAGCCCAGCTGTATCTTCGTAAACCTGAATGGAAGCCATATCGCCTCTCATTTCAATTATTTCTCCAATAAGTCCAAGATCTCCAACACGGACAACGTCAAACATATCTGCATCTTCCATACCAGAGGCAACTACAAGTGGTCCTGATACCTTTACAATCTTTCCTTCCTTCATCTATTTTCCTCCTCCGAATAAAATATCTGCGCCTACTGCTCTTTCTACAGATCTTCTCACATTATCCATGCCTGTCCCCGATGCTCCCTCTTTGCCTGGAATTTGAATTATTGCAGGTAATCTTAAATCGTTATATTTATTGATTTCATCTGCAATTTCGCTTGCTATGTCCTCTGTAATGTATACTATGGCATAATCTTCTTTTGCAATTTTGTGAAGTATCTTTCTTGCTTCCTCTGCAACTGCACAAGGGAACACCTCAAGGCCTACTGCCTTAAATCCAAGAACACTTTCTCTATCTCCTATTACTCCAATCTTATACATAAGTATCCCTCAGCCTTTCACTTATAGCTTCTACTGGTAAACCAGCAAGCCTTCCAGCCAAAACTATTCGCACGTTGTCAATCTCAGCTTCCTTTGCAAGCCAAAATGCAGCAATGGGTGCAATTCCAAATGTTTCATACTTAGCTTTTTTGATGAAATCCATCTTTAAATTTGACTTAATTTTTTCAAATATGCTAAAGTCATTATTAGTATCAACAAACCCTGCGCCTTCAACAATTAAATCTCTAAATCCATAAGGCGCAACCTTGTCACCAAGACTTTGATATGGCTCTTCGTAATTGCTTACAAAGAAATTCTCGTCAATATGTCCCCCTTCAAGGAATATCTTTTGAAAAAATGCCCATGACTTGTTAATGTTTCTAAGCCTAACAAAGGAATTAAGATTTAACAAATCAATATCTAATTTCATATACTCAATTAAAAATTCGTCTTCAGTTCTCACTGCACCTTTAATCATATCCTTGTAACAATATTTGTCTAAAACAAGGTCTATTACCTGAGGATCGTGGCTCCTATTGAACAAATCTACTGTTTCAATTATTGCCTCCCTCATATTTTTGGTCATCAAAATGTAATTTCTCTCCCTAACCATAACTTCCATCTTCTTTGCTTCTATGAAGCTTGTAGATAACAAGTAATTGTCATCTGGTGTAATTCCCAGAAACTCAGCCTTCAAAAACACCTTAATGTTATGGTAATCAAAGGGAAAAAGGAACATTCCAAGTTCCGTTGTATCTGATAAAGTGTGAAATACTAAATCAAAAAGTTTATTTTGCTCTCTCCTAATGAAAAACTCTATTCTATCTTCAAAGATTTTATTTCCATATCCAAATTCTTGCAACACACTTTCAACTCCAGAAAGCTCCTTGCTTGAATATGCTCTAATTAAATCTTGTTTAGACATCAAGTTCTTGTGTTGAGCACCTATAAAACCATTAGCAAATGTGTAATCCAGTGGCTTTTTTTTGATTTTTATACTCATAGTCTACTCCTCACCAAAAAGCTTTTTTGCTACTTCAAGTACAAGTGCCTCTCTACCTTCATCGACCAAAGCTTCCACTGTGCCATTAATATATTTCAGGTCATTCTTTAACAAAAATCCACCTCTAATTGGCCTAACTTCATCTGCCAATTCTATATTACAGCCTGGGATAAGCTCCTTAACCTTAATTACTAAATCTTGTCCAATATTTTTTCTCTCTTTGTCATTCATTAGCAATTGGCCTGAAGTTTCCCCTGTCTTTTTGACCATTTGCGCCAAAAAATCCACGTATTTGCTTTGTTCCATTGAAGTTATGCGATCTATTGCTTCATCGAAACACGCATTTATAAGCTCCTGTTTGCCTTGCAAAATCATTTTTTTGCCATCTATATCAGCAACAGACTTTTTTCTTGTAATCAGTTTTTCCTTTTCACTAAGCCCACTTTCCTCTGCAAGCTTAATCTTGCTATGGGCTGCATCCTTAGCTTCCTTTAGGATTCCATCACTTTTTTGTTTTTCTATTTCTAAAAACTCCTTTGCTGACGCTTCCGCATCAGCTACTATTTTTGATGTAATCTTTTCTATACTCATTTTGCCACACCCTTCGTTATGCAATGTTAATATTAAATAGCATTAGTATTGAAATTAGTAATGCAAAAATTGCATAAGTTTCAACCATCGCTGCATAGATAATACCTTTTGCCATTTGATCTGATCTCTTGCCTAAAAGCATAATACCAGCAGCTGCTGCCTTACCCTGAGCAATACCAGAGAAAATCCCGATAATACCAATTGGTAGTGAAGCTGCAAAAATATACATACCTGTTGCAAATGAAATGTCAATAAGCTGACCTCCCAAAAGTCCTATCTTAATAAATATAAGGAAAGACATTAATAGTCCATAAATACCCTGTGTCCCTGGCAGTGCCTGCAAAATCAATGTTTTACCGAATTTTTTTGGATCTTCTGCTAGAACTCCTGCTGCCGCTTGTCCTGCTATACCAACCCCCATTGCACTTCCTACACCTGCCAAGCTAGCCACTGCTGCTCCTATTAACGCCATAACGCTTCCACTAATCATTTTTGTACCTCCATCTTTTTATCACTAATTAATCTGATATACTTTGTGTTTTTCATAAAAGGTGCGAAATCTTCCCCACCATCTTCATAGAACTTACCAAAAAATTCTATGTATTGTAATCTGCTTGAATGAACAAATGCTCCAAGTGCATTAATTGCCAAGTTAAATGTATGACCAACGACGAATGCCACAATCATTACGATTAACCCAACTACACCTCCACCTGCAATTGATCCCATTGTATTTACTACCTGTGCAATAACTCCAGTCGCAAGACCAAGTGCAAGTAATCTTGAATAGGACAGAATATCTGAAACATACCCTGTAATATTATATAAAGCTCCAAGCCCTCCAATTACCTTGCCTACACCTTTTTTATCTCTGCCTCCTGTTAGAACCAGAACTACTGCTCCGACTATTGTCATCCATTTACCAATAGGTACAAGCCCTGTTGCGACCATTCCGCCACCTAACCAAAGAGCTAGCCCACCAATAACTAAATACCAAGTAAAAATGTCAAATACTGCATCTTTTAGCCGTCCTTCTTTAATTAACATACCTGCTTTAATTCCCATTCCTAGGAAAAGATGTACAACACCTATTATTAATGAATAGATAAGTAATCTTGTAGGATCCTGTAAAGGGTTAAACCAAAGTGGTTCTATGGTAATTTCCTTGTTAAACAAGGTCTTAGCTGCCACCTGGAAGAAATCTCCAAACCATCCTCCAAACATTGCCCCAAAGAACACTGTGGACAGTCCGCAAAAGAAGAATAATTTAACCATCTTGTGAGTCATTCCTTCTAACTCAAACTTTTTGAGTACTACGAAACAGGCAATAGCCATTACTATTCCATATCCTGCATCACTTAGCATAATTCCAAAGAATAACACATAAAAAAACGCAAAATACTTTGTAGGGTCAACGCCCCTATATGCCGGTGCCGAATACATATCCGTAATCGCCTCAAAAGGCTGAACAAAGCCATTATTGACTGTCAAAACGGGAACCTCTTCATCTGGTTTTGGATCCGAGTATTCATAGATACAATCGTTTTGTTTTAGTACATTGCTCACAGCTTCTTCGCAATTCACAGGAACCCAGCCTTCTAAATTAAATGTTCGATTTGTTTTAATCAGTCTTTCCTTTGCTTTTTCTTTGTCACACGCCATTACTAAGTAATCGTGGTAACATTCCAGGACAGGCTTTATGCTCATTAACTCTCGAACCTCTTCAATTAGACTTTTTACGTTGTCTTCCTTTTTCTTAATTTGCGCCTTTAAATAGTCTGTACTCTCAATTGCTGTTCCTTTTAGGTGCATAAATGAAATTGGCGAAAAACCTTTTTGTTTAAGTGCTATTAACACATCTTCATCAAGGTCTTTCATAGTTATTGCAACTAGATAAACCATTTCTTTATCCCTGTTTACTTCAACAATATGAGTTTCACCTGTATGTTCTTCAATTTTTTTAATTAATTTTGCTATATCTACACTAACTGGAATTACTCCCAAAGTGAAACGTGTTCTCTTGGTTCCTTCAATTTGAAGTGGTATATCATAATTAACCCAAGGAGTTACACTACTCAATTCTGCATTTAACCTATTAATCTCATCCTGACTTCTTTGGATTTTATCCTTCAAAACCAAAACCTCATGTACACTGTTTTTGATTTTTTCAAGCTTTGCAACAGTTTCTTGGAATTCACCTACTTTCATAGGCCTCCTTGTTGTGAATAAAGGTGGTTTTTCGTTGCTATACTTCTCAAATGTTGCAAGTGCGGCAACTGTATTGTTTAGTCTGGTTTCAAGTTTGCTTCTTTGATCAGCATTACCATCCTTAGCAAATACATATCCTTCATCCTTTAGGGCTTCCACACTCATGTCAGTAAATTCAAGTGCTCCCACATCCATTAATTCAGAAATCAATTTGTCTTTAATAGTGTCAAGGCCAATTACAGATACCTTTTTCATTCTAACTATTGACACTACTGCTCACTATCCTTTCTGCTATAAAGGCAATTACGTCTTCCTTCTTTGCTGTAGCAACAAGTATCATTTCCTGACATTCTCTTGTTTTTTGTAGCAAATATTCATCGTATCGCTTGTTTGCCTCGTTCTCGCCTTCTTTAACTAATAAATCATATTTATTTTTTGCAACCCTCAGCGCTTCTTCTGAAATGCTGCTTGCTGTTTCTATAGCTTTATCATTTATTTTTTTGGCTCTCTTCTTTGCGTCAATCTTAATTTGTTCTGCGTTTTTCTCGCTTTCCCTAACTAATCTAAGTTCCTCAACAAACACAAATTCACCTCCCCTTCCTTATTTTCTGAAAATTTTAAAAATTTAGCTTTATAACATTATACCCTATTTATTAACAGTTCATCACATAAATTTTCTTTTTTGTGTAATTTTTTTAAAGTTTTTTTGTTTTTTTTATTGTTCGCACATAACTTTTCTACAAAAAATACAATTTGTAGAAATTCCAAACAAAGCTACCATTAAGCCCATAAGGAAAGATGACTACCACTGCCAAAATATGGCAATTGTAGTCATCCTTCATTTAATATACCTTTTATGCAATTTAATTTGCAAAACCTGCTTTAGTTAATTGTTATTTTGCATCTAGATATGTGCCTTTGGCAAAGTCGCCAACTACAAATAGGAACTCACCAATAATTCCTGCAAATTCTGGTGCACCTTCAACAGTTAAATACTCTTGTGCAATGTAATCGATCATATCGCCTTTACCCATTAATATATCTAGCGCATGAAGTGGGGAATCAAATCTTAATGTCAAGAAAGGTTTACATCTATTATATTCGCCTCTGCCGGCTTTAGAATTACCTTCTTTAACTCTTAGGTAACTATTTAATTCAGGATATCCACTTACTGCAAATGCGTATGCCCTGTCTGGTGATTTTAATGCCCACTGATGAATCTTTTCATGCCCTGCCTTGTTTAGCTGGCTGATTCCATTTGGTAGCAAATAAAAGTATAGCTTAACTAAAAGTTCCTTGTCCTTTTCATTTGCTGGTGGTTCTTGTGCTTGTAACAGTTTAGACATTGCAAGCAAACCCTTCATGATACTTATAAATGTGCCAAAGTTACCCATTACACCCTTCATTTTTGGAAGTGGCGTTCCTCTACCAGAGAAAAAGGTTATAAACTTACTTAAATCTGGGAACACAAATTCAATGTTTGGGTTTTTGTGAACTTCTGAAACTTTGACCGTAAATTCACCATTCTCACAAATAATGTGAGTCGCCATTTTGCCACCTTCTGCTTCATTATATAGTGCAGATACCTGAAAAACAAAGTTCTTGCCTTTAAATGCTTTTTTAAGTTCTGGTTTATCCTCAATAACAACCTTTAACAGTGGTAATGCAGAGTTAAAAAATATACGAGCAGCATATAAGTCTTGTTTAGTTATGTCAGCCATAATCTACACCTCATCTGTCCAATCAATATCTACTTCAAAATCTCTATCATCAAATTTCAATGCTTTTTGAACTTTTCCATCATCTGCAATTTCCACAACCTTAGTGTTTTTCATCATTTCAAGGGCTGCATTAACCATACCTTCCGCATCAATTCCGTTAATACTCATTAAGTCTTCGTGGAAACCAAGTTCACTAAATCTGTCATTAATGCCAAGTTTCTTGAATGCACAAGCCTTGCCAGATTCAACTATAACTTCTGAAACTGCTGTACCAAGTCCACCAATAACTGTGTGATCTTCTGCTGTAATTATTCTCCTTGTATCTGCAACTGCCTTGTTAATAATGTCCTTGTCAATTGGCTTGATAGTGTGGATATTAATTACTCTAGCCTTAATACCGTAATCGTTTTCTAAGATTCTAGATGCCTGAATTGCTTGGAATACGCAACTACCATTTGCAATTAATGTAATGTCATCTCCATCCATCATCTGAACGCCCTTGCCAAACTCAAATCCATAGTTTTCGTCCTTATATACAGTTTGGTCAAATCCTCTATTAATTCTAATATATACAGGACCATCAATTTCATATGCCGCTCTAATGGCATTTGCTGTTTCATACCCATCAGCAGGGACAATAACTCTTAAATTAACAAGGCTTCTAACCATTGCAATATCTTCAATTGCATGATGAGTTGAACCTGCCTGTCCAAATGAAGTTCCACCATGAGTACCTATAATCTTTACATTTACATTTTGATAACAAATGTCTGTATGTAGCTGATCTGTTGCTCTCATACTTGCAAATACAGAAAAAGTACTTGCAAAAGGAACTAACCCAGCCTTAGCCATACCAGCAGCTGTGCCAAGCAAGTTTTGTTCTGCTATACCAACGTTAAAGAATCTATCTGGAAACTTATCCATGAAATCTCCAATTTTTGTTGATTTAGCAAGGTCAGCTGTTAGTGCAACAACTTTATTATCTTTCTCACCCAGCTCTACTAAAGTTTTGCCATAAATTTCTGCAGTAGCCATTTTGGTACTTTCTACTGCTGTATAATTCATTCCACCCATTTTTTAAGCCTCCTCTGATACTCTTGCTAATCTTTTTGCTTCATATTCTTTTAGATCCGCAGCAGCCAAAGCATATTTTTCCTCTTCCATTGCGCCATAATGCCATTTGTAGTCACCAGCCATAAAGCTAATTCCTTCGCCCTTAATAGTATCAAGAATAATACAAACAGGTTTACCTTTTGCGTTTAATGCGTGTTCTATGGCATCACTCATCTTGTTCATATGATGTCCGTCAACCTTAATAACCTCAAAGCCAAAAGCCTCCCATTTGTCTGCAAAAGGCTCTAACTTCATTACATCTTCAGTAAGTCCATCAATCATTGCCTTGTTTCTATCAATTACTGTGATTAAACTATCAACACCAAAGTGAGCTGTAGCCATTGCTGCTTCCCAAACACTACCTTCGTCACATTCACCATCGCCTAGTAACAGCCAAGTCTTGTAATCTTTTTTCAAAACACGTCCGCCAAGGGCAATCCCAAGAGCTAGTGCACTGCCATGGCCTAGTGATCCTGTTGAAGTATCTAAACCTTTAACCTTGTTTGAATCAAGATGTATTCCAAGTTTACTATTAGTTAAGTTGAATGTTTTTAGCTCTTCTTTTTCAATCAAGCCAAGATCTGCAAATAGTGCAGCAAGTGCAACGCCAATATGTCCTTTACTAACAACACATCTATCTCTATCTTCATTTTCATAGTCCTTTGGATCAAAATTCAAATACTTATAATAAAGCACAGTCAAGAAGTCAATAGCACTCAAGCTACCTCCCATATGAGCGCTTCCTGCCCAGTTACAAGTATCTAAAGTTAGTTTTTTTAGTTCGCTTGCCTTTTTTTCTAAAGCAATCCACTCTTCTTTTTTTAGAGCCATAATATGTACCTCCTACTATTTAATAGTCCAGTCAATTTCAGGATGATTTTTTACTAAAACCTTAAATGCTTCATCTGCCACTTCACCAGTGAAATTAATATCCTCATCAGTCAAAGATAGATTTGTGAAATGGTTGTGGTGGTTTGTCATAAATACGCCACGTTTAACAACTTCTGAAATCCATTCTTGGTGTAGTACCAACGAATCATCATTTTTAATCATTGTATAAAACAAGCTTGGTTCTCCAGTAATTGATAGTGTCACGCCATTATTAATTGCTGCATCTTGCAATGCTTTGCAAACCTTTTTGCCAAGCTCATTATGTTTAGCACTACCACCTAGTTTTTCCATCTTTTCTAGGCAGGCAATTCCTGCTGCAAAATGAGCTGCGCTCAACCAGTAACTACCTGTATAACTAATACCTGTAACGCTAGATTTTAGGAAGTCCTTACCACAAAGTGCCGATACACTGTATCCATTGGCTAGCGCCTTACAGAAACAAATCAAATCTGCTTCAAATCCATAGTAGTAATCGCTGCCTCTAGTATCAAGTCTAAATCCACATCTAACATCGTCAATAATTAAGACGATTCCGTTCTCTGTGCAAAGTTTTCTAACTTCCTGCCAGTATCCTTGTTGTGGCAAAATATTATCGACAAAGTTTCCATGCATATAAGGAGTTGCTATAAACGCTCCTATTTCATCCTTATGTTTTGCAATTGCTTCTTTAACTGCTTCAATATCATTAAACTCTACCATTATTTTGTTGTCAACCTCTCCAGGAACAACCCAAGGAGCATCAACTGTCTGTGTCCACTGATGTACTCCATGATAGTAGTTTTTAACAAATATCATTTTGCTTTTACCTGTGGCAACCCTAGCAGTTAGCATTGCAAGTGTAGTCACATCACTTCCGTTTTTTGCAAAGAATGCCCAGTCTGCACTCTTAACTTTATCTACAAGTTTCTCTGCAAATTCAACCATTTTATATGATGGAGATGTTGTGCAGTTAGCAATTCTCGCCTGCTCTGCAAAAGCTCTGTCTACATCATCATCACCGTAACCTAGTACATTTGGTCCATATGCGCACATATAATCTATAAATCTGTTTCCATCAACGTCCCAAAAATAACTACCTTTGGCTTTATCTGAGAATTTTGGAAATGCGGAAATTGGAATAAAACAACCTTCCGCTGGACCTAGATGCCCATATACGCCTGAAGGGATAACCTTGGCTGCACGACTAAGCATCTCATCACTTTTTGTATATGTATAAGTTTTCATTTCGCCCTCCTAGCCTAGATATATTTCAACTCTACCTAGTAATTTGTTCAAATTATCTATCATTGGAATATAGCCTTTCATTACTATATCTCCAGTAGCAATTCCACTCATTGCATCAACAGTACCCTCAAATAAACCTCTCGCAAGGTCATAATCTTTAAATATCATATATGCTCTAGGGTTTTGTGCCTGCCTTGCAAATGTTTCCATCTTGCCATCTTTAACTACAATTTCAGCATAAGGTCCGCCTTCAATTCCCATAGAAATTGAACCATTTGGTAGTTTACCTGCTGTAACCTTGCCTATATCATCATAGTTACCAATTGCAGCAATTGCATAGGCAACCAGATAAAACATCATCTTTGTGCTGTCTTCAAAGAACTTTCTGTCCTTTAGCGCTTCATCTGTTGCTTGTAAATAACTTGATAAAGTGTCCGTCAAAACACCAAATTCATTTAGGGCAAATTTGATTTTTGTAAAACCTCCGTATGGTTTTGGCGAGGCTTTGCCGTCTATTACTTCATTAAACATTTGCACTGATTTGCATTTTAGCTTAATCTGTCCAGTTGCTCCCTCAGTACAAACACATTTACCGTCTCCAAAGGTAAATGTTGCAGCAGGTCCATCTGTCACATTGAATGATAGAGAAATTGGTGTGGTACGAGTTGCAATCTCTTTTGCTTTTGGGTCAATTTCGCATAAATTCTCCAAGTTTTTAAGAATTGCAAACATGTTAATGTAAGCTAGTGATTTAGGGTTCTTCAATTTTAACACATCCTTTCTAAAGCCTTATGGCTAAGTTGTAGCCACTCTTTGTTGCTTCTAGCACTTTTCCCTGAGTAAAGCTGTCACCAATGTTATATATTTCTTTTGCCACGTTTAACCTTTGTGCCTCAAAATACAGACTATCTTTGGCAGAATTCCCAATAGCTAGTACAACTAAATCACCCCTAAGCGTTCTAACTTCGGCTTCCTCTCCAATAGGTTTTTCCATTGGATTTTCAACATTTTTTGGAAGCACTGGTGTCCAGCAATTGTAAGGGTTTGGTACATTTTTTGAAGTTTTTCTTTCAATTTTTATTCCACCCTTTACAAAAGCGATAACCTTTGAACAATTAAATAACTCTATATGCCCTTTTTTCATGTAATGTAGTAAATGTCCTCTATTTGCCGTACAAACTCCTTCCATCATATTCGGTTGCATTTCCACAACTGCAACTTTTTTATTTAACTCATATTTCAAGAAATATGCTGTTTCACAACCAACAACGCCTCCGCCAATGACGATAACTCTCTCGCTATCCTCTGCAAGGCTTTTGTCCATCAAAAGGTCTACTGCCTGAACAGTTCTCACCTTGTCCATGTCCTTGATTCTCGGAGTAATGTTCGCCCCACCATTGGCAAAAATCACTCCATCATAGCCTTTATCTTTTAGTAGCTCAATCTCTACTTCTGTATTCTTATATAAATTAATATCCCCTGCATCTACACTTTTCATAACTTGGCTTTCCAAAAACTTTGTGTAATTTGCCAGGTCAAACTTAATTTTAGGCATGCTTCCTGGCACTATTTTGCCCAGGAGAATATCCGACTTCTCGTATAGGTCAACCTTATGTCCTCGTTTAGCTGCAGTCAATGCACATGTCACTCCTGCTGGCCCTGCACCTATTACAGCTAACCTTTTGCTTACTACTGCAGGTTTTGGCTCACTTTCCAAAACGTCTTCAAACCCAGTTAACGGATTTACTGCACACTGTGGATGTCCACCTTCTACAAACTCGTTGATACAGCCCTCCTGACAAGATATACAAGGTCGAATTTCTTCAATCTCACCTGCAAACGCCTTGTTAGCCCACTCAGCATCAGCTAGAAGTGGCCTACCTAGCATAACCATATCACAGTCCTTATCTCTCAAAGCTTTTTCTGCTAAATCCGGATAACCTAGTTTACCTACACCTACAACAGGAACTGGAACTCCTGCATTGGACAAAACATTATCCGCCTCAAATCTATCCTTTACATATTTACTTACCTTTAGGAAGCAACCTGGTGGCATTCCAGATGGTGGATGAGGTAGCCACCAATTATCGTAACAGCCAAGATCCACGTCAAACATATCAACGCCTGCTTCAACTAAACTTTTCATGTATTCATAGCTTTCGTCTATTGTCCTACCATTTTTGAATTTTTTTAATGCCTTTTCGTCCATTCCAGCCTCTCCATAAGTTTCGTTAAGGGCCAGAGATAAATCTATTCTATACATAATTGGATAATCAGGGCCTACACGCCTTCTAATTTCCTTAATCAAATCAATTCCAAATCTTTGAGGATCCTTGTACTTACCAATGTTACGTCTGTTAAATGCAGTGTTAGTCATTTGCTCAAGTAAGTATCCCTCATGGCCATGTAGGTAAACACCGTCAATACCTGCTACCTTGGCATCTGCAGATGCCTGACCTGTATTTTTGATAATCCTATCTAAACTTCTATCGCTTAACCTTATACAAGGAATTTGTGGCATATAGAAATTCGGATTAAATGATGCTGATACTGGTAGCTTTTTTTGTGTAATCACACATTGTGGATTTCCAACTCGCCCAAGTCCTGGCGAAAGCTGAATAAAAATCCTGCTACCATAACTATGCACCCCTTGTGCCAAATCTCTCCAACCTGCAAAAACAGTTCTACTCCTATCAATCCTCGGGAAATATGATAATTTGCCAACCTCTGTTATGGAATTATCTATTCCATGACTAATTGGTACAAGTCCAGTTGTTAATAATCCAGTTCCCCCCTTCGCTCTTGCAAAAAAGTACTGGAGCATCTTGTCATTTGGTCTACCAGTTTCATCGCACATTGAAATATTACCCATTGGAGCCATTACAATTCTATTTTTGACCTTTAGTCTATTAATCGTTATAGGGCTGAATAAGTCATTATATGGATAAAGTTCACTTGTCATTTTACCTAATGCTAATGCCTCATCGTCCTTCCACCAATCCCCATAGCTATCAACTAGTTCTTTTATCAATCCGTCCGTTTTCATCTCTTACCTCCCAGCCAAGTATTGTCCGAAATTATTAGAATATTCGCTATATTAAATATAACAGTTTTGTCACAAATAATCAAGGCATTTCCCTCTTTATCTCACTAAAACTCACAAAAAATTATTATTCGCAGACCTTGACATTAAATATGCAAAACGATATACTAAATTAGTCCTATTTAGGACTAATTTATTTATAGAGAGGTTTATTTTGTGAATGAAATCAGACAACAATTAAAAGAATTTAACACTATTATCAAAGAAATAGAATCATTATATAGCAGCTTTGCCAAGGATAGTGGAATCTCAGAATCCGTATTCTGGGTTCTTTATTATGCTGCACAAATGGGAGAATCCTTCACCCAAAAATCCATCTCCAAAGAGTGGAAACTTAGCAAACAAACGGTAAATAATGCTATTCGCTCCTTATTATCCAAAGGCTATATAACGCTAACCCCATCAAAAGGAGATCAGCGCAACAAGGAAATTCAACTAACACCCTTAGGTCAAGACTTTGTAAAAGAATTCATTGTGCCAGTTTTTGAAATTGAGGAAGCCATATTTAATCAAATGGCAGCTTCTCATCGCCAAAACTTAATTAAAACTAATAGCATATACCTAGATAACCTTAGGAATTTACTTGAACATCGAAAAGAGGCATAAATGAATCACAATATTTTTTTTGAACAAACAAAACCAACTAAGCTATTTTTAATAGTTACAGTTCCCGGCATACTAAGTATGCTTATTTCATCTCTATATTACACAATAGACGGGATTTTTGTCGGACAGATTCTCGGAGCTGAGGCATTTGCCGCACTAAGTTTGGCGCTCCCCCTTGTAATCATAAATTTTTCTGTTGCTGATTTAATAGGTGTCGGCTCTGCCGTTCACATTTCAATTAAACTTGGACAAAAAGATGACAAAGGAGCATCTGCAATTTTCACTACAGCTTGCATATTAAACGTTGTATCTTCAACAATAATCGGTGCATTACTCTTTATTTTTGCTGAGGATTTACTGTCATTAATGGGAGCAAATCAAACTTTAATAGAACTTGGCAGCATATATCTCAAAGTTTATGCTCTATGTTCACCACTAACAACAAGCATGTTTGCTGTTGATAACTACCTCAAAATTTGTGGCAAGGTTAGACAAAGTCTATATCTAAATATATTCATGTCACTTTGTTGCGCCATTGTAGAGTTTATATTTTTATTTATATTTAATTTTGGAATTGGTGGCGCTGCACTTGCATGTTGCATTGGTATGGGACTTTCAACATTAATAGGATTTTACCCTTTTATTAGAGGCAAAATGCATCTAAAATTTATACGCCCTACTTGGAAGCCTCGAATGTTATTTTTAATATTTGCAAGCGGACTTCCAACCTTCATAAACACTTTGTCTGGCAGATTATTTTCACTAATAATGAATGTAATCCTACTTAAAGTCGGCGGAGTTTATGCAGTTACTGCTTATTCCGTTTTGCTCTTTGCAGATGGTATTGTTCAGCCTGTACTTTATGGACTTTGCGATTCTATCCAGCCTGCAATCGGCTATAACTTTGGTGCAAAAAACATTTCTAGAGTTAGAGCATTGGCAATACGGTGTTTTGTAACTTGCGCAATTATTTCGGTAACCTTAACTACACTAATATTCTTTGGCAAAGAAGTTCTAATTAATATATTTATCGGTTCACCAAGTGCAGAGCTAATCGCAATGTCGTCAGTAGCCCTAAAAATCGGCTGTTTCGCGTACTTAACTCGCTGGATTTCTTTGGCTGGTCAAAGTTTCTTGTCCGCTATTGGACATGCAGGCAAGGCAACTGTAATTTCCATTGCTATGACATTTGTATTCCCTGTTGCACTTTTATTTGTACTTTGGCCTTTTGGACTAACCGGACTGTGGTTAAATCTACCTTTAACTTGCCTATTGACAGCACTATTAGTATTAATTATATTTTTTCAATACAAAAAAACTCCTAGACAATCCTAGTATGTGGTACAATTAAACATATCTGTTTTGTAGGAGGTGATTTAAAAATGATACTTGAAACATCTGGCGCCAATCTTTTTTATGAAAAAAAAGGTAGTGGTATGCCTATTATCCTCCTCCATGGAAATGGTGGAAGCCACAAAGCCTTTCGCAAAACAACTGCAATTCTCAAAAAGCATTTTGCAGTATACGCAGTTGATATGAGGTGCCATGGCAAAAGTTCTCGTACTAGGGAGCTACATTATAGCTCTATGGCAGATGACATTAAGGAATTTATATGTCTACTTAAACTCAAAAAGCCCGTAGTCTATGGCTTTAGTGATGGTGGAATTGTTGCTCTACTACTTAGCATCAAGTATCCAAACTTGCTTTCGGAGATTATCGTCAGTGGCGTAAACACCCATCCAACTGGGCTCAAAAACCCTTGGCTGACTCTCTTTAAGGCATTATACTTCATAACCAAATCACCAAAGTTCAAGCTACTAATTGGAGAACCAAATATATCAGACGATATGCTAAGCACTATTAAAATTCCAGTGCATATTACAGCAGGCAGCAAAGATATTGTGCACCAGGCACACCTACAAAATATCGCTAACAAAATCAAAAGTAGCACACTTACAATCCTATCTGGAGAAACTCACAGCAGCTATGTCGTCAAAAAACACCACATTGCAAATTACATATTAAACAAAATCCACAAGTCAAAATAGCTTGTGGATTTATTTTGGTGAAAAATCGGTAAAAATTTTAACCAAAATAATATGATATAGTATGGACTATATTTTCTTAATGTGATATAGTGATGTAAACAAAATGTTATTTTGTTATATTCTTATTTATTATATTGTGATATTACTTGATCACTAGTTTTATAAAAAGGAGGGGCTTTTAATGAAAACTAACAAACAAAAATATCTATCCATACTAGTTGTATTGATAATGATATTTACAATGATTCCAAATTACGCTCTGGCAGTGCCAGATGATGGAAAATCTCAACAAACTCAATGTACACATGTTCATACTGATACATGTACTCCAAAAGAGGCTACCCCTGGTACACCTTGTGACAAGGCGTGTTCAGAAGTAGACACAGAGGGCAAAACAGTTCATTCAACAGACTGCAGCTTCAAAGAAGCTACAGAAGCTGTTACTTGTGAACATTTCCCAGGTGACAATTGTAGTCCTAAAGACTCTGAAAGCGAACTTGGTAAACCAGAAAGCGCTCCAGGTCTTCCAGAAGAACCATCTAAGGCTCCAGAATTTAAGGACGATACTGTAGCCGTAATTGGAAACAAAGAATTCAAATCTTTAAAGGCAGCATTTAACGAAGCTTATGCTCTTGGCTTTGAGCCAATTACTATTCACTTAGTTAAATCTACTACTGTAAGTAGCACGCTAGTTATACCAATGCTTTCCGATTTTACTTTGGCAACGCTACCTTCACAGACAGAGAATTTGACAGTTACAGTTGATAGCGCAAGTAGTAGCAACTTTGATGAATTTTTTAAAGTAGAGCCTCAAGGCAAGTTTACAATTAATGGAAATTTAACTATAGATGGCTCTAACTGCAGCAGTACAATATCTCACAACGCACGATTTGTAACAAATCACGGTAACTTTAATCTAGTTAACGGTACCCTTAAAACTGCATATTCTGGAAATGGCGTTACCTCTTGTGGTGACGATGCCGTATTCAATATGTCTGGCGGTACAATTACAGGCGTTACCGGACGTAACTACAATGGTGCCGTTAAAGTTTGCTGTAATGGCACATTTAACCTAAGTGGTGGACAGATTACTAAAAACAGTGTAAGCAACATTGAAGGCGGCGCTGGAGTTCTTTTGGCAGGAGCTTTGGAAGGCAGCAATATGTATGCTAGTGGCGGTGCCACATTCAATATGTCTGGTGGAGAAATTACACACAACCAGGGTTGGTATGCAGGTGGAGTATTACTTTATGGACAGCATCCAAGTAAACTATGCAAGATGACTATGACTGGTGGTCTTATTGGCAACAATACTGCAATATCAACAGTTCCTCGTGTAAGCTCAGCCGGTGGCGGTGTTTATTCACTTCTAAATTCTCAATTCACTATGCTGGGCGGAACTATCTCAGATAACTCCGTAACTGGTGGTGGATATGGTGGAGGCGTTGCTACATTTGATGGATTTGACCATAGTAACCGTGCAGGCTTCACCATGGAAGGTGGAACTATCACTTGAAATTCTGCAGATATGGGCGGTGGCGGTGTTTATGTCGCTTCAAACGGAGTAAACATCAAAAAGGGAGTAATTACTTATAATAAAGCAAGCCAAGGTGGCGGCGTTTATATTGCAACTGTTCCTTATGTATTAAAAATGTCCAAGGTTCAAGTTTCAAATAACAAGGCAACAATTCTAGGCGGTGGTATTTGGAATTGCCCAACTGGCAAGGTATCCTCAAACATAACAGGTGGTATGGGTGTATTTGACAACACTGCTGATGGAGCTGGTGATGATTTTGTAGCAGTTTCTAAACGTGACGGACACAATACAACCTTATCAGATAGAGCTCTTGGTGGTGGTCTAGCAAACTGGCACAAGGATGGTGCATTAATACCAGCAACTCACGACGAACTTGGGCATCCAGATGGCAGCGTTCCAAGATACAAAGATGAAACTACACATACAAAAGTTACAAACATTAAGAACGATCCTAAAAGTTATGCACTTAAAACAGTTCTAAGCGATAACGCCAAGGAATTAGTCAAAAACAATGCTACTGTTATTATTACAAATAACACTGCTGCCAGAGGTGGTGGAATTGGTAGCAACGGATCATTTATTGTTGGTGAAGAAAATTATGACTACACATTAAAGGTAACTAAAGTTTGGAATAAAGATACTCCAAAAGACAAAATCAAACCAGTTACAGTTTTTATTAAAGTAGGCGACAAGGAATTAGACAGTGTAGTTCTTAGTAAAGATAATGACTGGACACACACTTTTACTGGTTTACCAGCACCAGACAGTCTTAATGGAGCAAGCTATTCTGTAGTTGAAAATCCTGTTCCAAGTAATTTTACGCCGGAATATAGTCCAGCTAAAATCGACCATGATAGGCGTACAATAGAGTTTGAAATATCAAATACATATAAACCTGAACCAGATAAACCACCAGTAGAAACACAATTTGGTAAGCTAACAGTTTCCAAAACAGTAGATGGTGAGGCTGGAGACAAAACAAAAGACTTTAACTTCAAAATAGTATTTTCTAACAATGGAAGCTTTTCATATGAAGGCAGTAAAACTGGAATCCTAAAGAGTGGAGATACAGTAAGCCTAAAACATGGACAATACATTACAATAACAAATATACCTCTTGGGGTTACATATACTGTAACTGAACTAGAAAGCAACCTTGATGGGTATATAACTAAAGCTTCTGGTGATAATGGTACTATCTTTGGTGGAACATCTCTAGCTGCATTCGTAAATACTAAGTATGATGATACTGAGGGTACTCCTGAAGAAAAACCAGATAAACCGGATAAACCTGACAAGCCAGATAAGCCTACTGACGATCCAGAGGGAACACCTCAAGGTCATGATGAAACACCTCAAACAGGTGACAGTTCAAATACTGTGCCTTATGTAGGAGCTCTAGTTGGATCAGCATTAGTCTTAGCAATTGCGGCTTTAAGAAAGAAGAAACAAGCACATAATAAATAAGAGCCCCAACTATTGACTTTTTGAGTCAATAACCGTGAAAAAGGAAGTACCAATTGGTACTTCCCTTTTCATTTTATTCTAAACTCTCTAAATTTAAAATCTTATTTATATTGCTTTTATCTAAGTGAAATTGTCCATCTTTGGCTAGCATTTCCTAAGCTCACCCATGTAACTACCTTAGCACCATTTTGAGGTTCGTAACCAGAAACTGTAACATAGTACCCCTTTTTGGTAACAATCTGCCAAGATCCACCGTATGCAGGTTTAAGTCTAAACAACTGATTATCTGCACCAGTATATGTCCTCTGCTGAATAGCTGAACCTGAAGCCCCTGAACCAGAAACTGTCAACGCTTTTTTGGTTAAAGATGAAGTAATTGAATAATACTCCCCAACCTTTGTGAATTTAAATTGTTGATTTAGTCCACCATTATCAGCATACATTATTATTCCAACGCCATCACTGTAGCTTCTACCTGGAATATCCATAACCTGTCTTGGATTAACAGCTGATTTCACAAATAAGCTTTTGCCGTTAAACGGATTATTGCTTTGCTCACCTTCTGATTCCTGTTTCACTGGATTCATTGGATAGTAACCAACTCTGCCACCTTTGACGATTAGTGAATAATCTTCGTCGTCAAATGCTGGACCATTAAATGCGCCAACCTTAATAACTTCTCTGCCTTGATTGTCTATATATCCATATTTAGAACCTTCAAAAACTCTATTAAGTCCTAATCTGTTGTTATATATATTACTGTATGACTTGGAAATTTCTGTTCCATTTTTGTTTAAGATTACTGATGTACCATCAAGCTTAGTTGCCTTTACAACACCATTATGGAATAATGTATCTGCTCTGTATTGTGCAAAGCTCTTATACTTAGCACTTGTAATTTCTCTACCTGTTTGACTTAATAATCCGCACTTGCCATCCTTTTTGTATTCAATTATGCCTTGATCAAAGTATGGACCCACGCTGTCATATTTAGGTGAAGCAATTACTTTACCTGTTGCTGATACTACGCCATACTTGTTTCCACTCCTTACAACTGTCATTCCAGTTGGAGAAGTAACTCTGCTTATCATTCTTGCGCCTGATGTTTTTGCTTCTACGATATATACCTTTCCATCTTCATTTGTTGGTGTATTATATCTGAAATCAGTATTTGGAACACTCAAATATTCACTAGGCAGGTCTGTAGTAATATCACTATATTTACCCTTATGAACTACCTTGCCAGATTTGTTAAATAGATAGTATATACTTCCTTTTTTGCCCCATGCATATCCTTGCTTGTTAAATTCAGTAAACTTCTCGTATTTCACTGGAACTACTTCTTTGAAACTAGAGTTCATAGCACCAAGAACTACTGATGACTTTGTTCTTTTAGCAACTACGTACATTCCATTTGTCTTAGTTCCTATATATGAATATTTACCTTGCTTAACCCAAGTTTTGCCGTTTTTGTCATACATACCAACTGTTTCACCACCATTTAAATTATCAATCCTAAAGCCTTTTTCTTCTGGGCTGTAGGAAATAACCTGTCTTGATCTTGACATAGTTGCTTCTTTTGGACCATGCACAAATGGTATAACTGTTTTGCCACTGTAAGTTATAACGCCACTTCTACCACCGTTCAACTTACCATTTGTATCTTTTTGAGTTATTATTCTATCAATTTCTGGTACCAACTGCATTTTTGCATGTGTTAAACCTTTTGAATTCAATGAATCTAGCCTATAGCCGTCTGTCTGATTTGGTGCAACAATATACTTCCCAGTCTTAATATTCATTACTCCAGTTTTAGTATAAACCTCTACTGAGCCTATCTTTTTAGGAGATGTATAAACAACTACATTTCCCTTTCTATGTGATGGCCCATCAAGTCTTATTTTTTTTGCTTTTAGTCCTTTTAGATATTCATTACCACTTTTGTCAATAAATATAGATTCTTCCCCAAGGCCTACTTGTGCATAACCGTCAACAAATTCCTTTACATTCCTGTATTTAAGGTCTCCAATCTGCCTTCCACTCTTTGTGTCATAGAAACCCTCATATCCGTTGGTACCCTTTACAATTGCGATTCCATCAGCTCCAACGTTTTCAACATTTGCATATTTAATTGGAATTATAATTCTACCAGTAGGAATATCTACTAAACCTTTTGCTTTACTACCTGGCAAACTACATACAGCAGTATTCTTGTTAATATCTGCCATCATACTGTACTTTAATGGCACCACCATATTACCTGACTTGTTTACAACTCCATAAAGTCCATCCTTACGAACAATTCTAGTCCCGTCATATGGAAATGCTCTGTCGATTAAGTTCTTATAGGAACTCTCACTTCCAATCCACGTTATATCCTTGTCGTCAACCGCAAATGCACTTTGCGGAATCAACGTAACAATTAACATCATGGATAAAACCACACTTAAAAGTTTTTTCTTCATTTTTCCGTCCTCCTCATAACAAATATAGTCTATCACAATTTTTTAAAAAAAATCACTTTTTGCCCCAAATGTCGTTTTTTTGCCCTGAAATGTAAAAAAAA
>JAVWMQ010000016.1:0-36571 GCA_036637375.1 Anaerovoracaceae bacterium | reverse complement strand
ACACCTTTATTTTTTACATATTCTATGCTATAATCACACTATGGACGCAAATAAAAGAAGAGAATTAATATTAGACAAATTAATAAAAAGCAATGAACCTTCAAGTGCAACAAAACTGGCAAAAACATTTTCTGTTAGTAGACAAGTAATTGTAGGTGATATCGCAATACTTAGAGCTTCCGGTAGGAATATTTCCGCAACACCAAGGGGCTATATTTTGGACGCACCTGAAAGCACATTCCCATATATTGGAATCATTCCTTGCAAACATAATTTCGATCAACTCCAAACAGAACTATATACTATCGTTGATTTTGGTGGCACTATTATAGATGTATCTATTGATCATCCAATTTATGGTGAGTTATTTGGACAGCTAAATATTTCATCACGTTATGATGCTGATCTTTTTTTATCAAAAGTTAGCGAGAATACCGCCTTGCCACTTAGTGCACTATCTGGTGGTATCCACCTTCATAAAATCGGCTGCAAAAGCGAAGAAATTTTTGCAAAGATTTCTGCAAAATTAAAAGAAGAGAATATTTTAGTATAATCTCTTCCTATCAACAAATTCTAATAATTGAATTATTCCAAAACCTATAAGTGCTGTAAATGGACACACTATTAAGTTTATCCCCGATGGTGCTCCAGGCAGTATTGGAATTACAGATCCCACAATGAACCCAAGAATTATCAAATGGGTTCCTTTTTTATATTTATTCATTGCAGTTTCAAGTATTTTAGTCGTAAGTACAATACCAAGTACCAATCCACCTCCAAGTGGGAGCAAATATGGCAAATATAATTCACTAACAGCCTTTACTGTTTCTTCGTACATTCCCATGAGCAAAAGCATATAAGATACACTAATTCCCGGTAGAACTAATGCTATTGCAGCAACAAAACCTGCCACAACAAGTAATACCATCCCTACAATACCCTTTGGATCATTTCCAGAAAACAATCCTGCTGGAATTAGAGATAGGGTTGATACAATTACAACGCCTAAAAATACATAAATCACCATACTCTTTGATACTCTGCGTTCCCCTGAAGCTCTAAGAATTGCAGGCACACCTCCAATAACTGCACCTATGAACAAATACATCATAGGTTCATTATATTTTTGTATTAATCCTAACAATGGTTTTGCACAAATTATCATTCCCAGTATTGCACCAATAGTAAAAATTGTTAAAAACCAAAAGCTCTTTTTTTTGTGTTTAAAAAATGAGCTGACCGAAGATATTAGTTCTTCGTATATTCCAAGGATTATACACATTGTTCCACCGCTAACGCCTGGAACAAGCATAGTCCCCCCTACAAAAAATCCTTTTAAAAGTAATACTAATCTTGACTTCATTTACACAACCTTATCTTAAATTCTGTACTATAACCTATTTCTGGTGGATATACCAAATTAATTGTACCATTATGTTTTTCAACAATTCTCCTTACAATAGCAAGTCCAAGGCCAGAACCCGACTTACTATTTCTTGCTACATCTGCAACATAAAACGGTTCAAATGCCAATTTCACATCATCCTTTTTGATACCAACACCATCATCTCCCATTAACATTTCAACTTCATCTTTGTGTTCAATCATTTTAAATATTATCGTTGTTCCTCTTGGGTTATATTTAACCGTATTAGATACTAAATTATCCAATACTCTGGAAAACTGAATATTATCAATTGATAAATATATATTGCTTTCTGGAATATCAACTTCCAGATTATATCCATTAAGCGCAAGTTCTTTGTACCTGGATGCAAAGTATGTTCTAGCATATTCGCAAACATCTACTTTTTTTAAATTCAGTTTATACTCTCCATGATCAAGTTTACTGAATTCATAAAAAGTGTTAATCAAATCTGTAAGACCTTTTGTTTTTTCATATATTGTTTCAATATATCTAAACTGCTGTTCATCATCTACCATTCCATCTTTAATTGCACCTGCATACCCTTGGATAACTGTAATAGGTGTTTTTAAATCATGGGAGATGTCTGCCAAAAGTTTCTTTTTCCCTTCTTCAAGCTTTACATTCTCTCTTTCCTTTTTGATTAACTCTTCAGTAAGATGATTAAAGCTTTTGCATATTTTTTCCAGTTCATCTACCCCTGCATATTCTATAGCAACAGGTTCTTCGCCTATATTAAATCCAACAATCGCCTCATTTAAAATTGTAATAGGATTTTTCACTTTACGATTAACCCACGCTACAAAAATAATTAACAATAATACATAAAAAATTATAAATGTCAAAAATGGTTTTGCCATATATCTAATTACTGCAAAAGCCGACTCTGATAGTTCCATTTTTTCATAAATAACCATGGTTCGTTTTAGTGTTTCTGTGTTTAACTGATACTTAAAAACCTCAAAATCACCTTTAATATTATTTGTTAGTAAACTCATCTCTTTTTGTGTAAGTTTAGTTGGAAATTCCTTTTGTGTGGTATGTAAAACATTTCCACCAGCATCAATCATTGTAGAATCTATTAATGCATTACCCTTTTGTTCAGGGATAAACCTTACAACTGAAATATCACTTTTACCTTTGCTCTCCTTATCATAGGAAACATCTGAAAAAGCATTGTATGGTCTAATACAAAGTAGTTCTGTTTTTGTATATTTCTTGGATTTATCGTCATCTTTACTTGAAAAAATAACTTCACCAGATGGTTCTACAATTTCAATATATCCATGTTTTCCTGCAATTTTTTCAACAGAAAGCTTGTCATACCTGTCAGTCTCTACGGCACTTAAATACTTGGCTGTACCAAAATATGTCTTGTCCAGTTCTTCGCTTGAATAAACATATATAGATAATCCATAAAGAAAAGATATTATAATTACTATTGCAATTGTAAAGAGTATATAGTTTTTGAGTAGCAGTGCAAACACCGTTACATTCTTTTTTTTATTTATCTTCAATTTTATATCCCAGTCCTCTTACAGTTTTAATGTATTTGTACGGATCCATTTTTTCTCTTAATTTTGAAATATGCACCATCATAATGTTATCTTCATTATCAAATAGCTCCCCATTAATCTTTTCATAAAGCTGTGTCTTGGTAAAAACCCTTCCTGGAGATCTCATCATAGCTGCTAAAATTTTGTACTCTGTTGAAGTTAGATTTACAATTTCACCATCTTTAATAAGCACCATTTTTTCTGTATCAAGAACTAAATTCCCAATAGAAACTTTGTTTTTAACATCACTCTTGTTACCCTTTGCCCAAACAGTTCTCCTTAGATTAGCCTTAATTCTTGCCACAATTTCTAGTGGATTAAACGGTTTAGTCATATAGTCATCTGCACCTACATTTAGTCCTAGAATTTTATCACAATCATTTATCTGAGCCGACAAAATAATTACAGGAATGTCTGTAAAAGTTCTCATACTCTTGATTAATTCATACCCATTCATTTTTGGCATCATAATATCCACAACAGCAATATCAATATGCTCTTGTTTTATAATATTAAGAGCTTCTGCTCCATCTTCAGCTGTTAAAATTTCATATTTCTCATTTTCCAAATAAAGCTTCAAAATTTCAACAATATCTCTATCATCTTCAGCTATTAATACTTTGTAATTCATATAGACTCCCCTTTTCCTTTGTTATATTATAACCTATACTTTTTATTTTTACTACATTATTGTATTAGTCATTTTTCTATAAAGAAAAAATTAGGTGCAGTAATCTGCACCTAAAAGCCTTTATTATAGTGAAAAAAGATCGTTCAAAGCTTCGCTCATAGTTGGATGAGTAAACACCATATCACGCAAAACTTTATAATCCACTTCCATGTCCATAGCCAATTTAACTAAATTAATCATTTCATGGGAATCCTTGCAATAAAGCATAGCTCCTAAGATTTTATTTGTATTGTTATCTACGATTGCTTTAAGTAGTCCTTGTGGACTTTCTAATACCAATGCTTTTGGTATTGCAGCTGCTGGCATTTTTAAAACTCTATAATCAATACCTGCTGCTTTTGCTTCTTTTTCATTAATCCCAACTCTAGAAAACGTCGGAGCTAGAAATACACTGTATGGTACGTTTTTTCTATCACTTTTCGTGTACTTGCCATTATCTTTTAGTGCAGACAAAACTACTCTATAATCATCAAGGGAAGTATAAGTAAACTGTAACCCACCTGTTACATCTCCCATAGCCCAAATATTGGGAGCATCGGTTTTCAAGTTGTCATCTGTAACTACTGCACCTCTATTAGTCAACTTTACATCTGTATTTTCAAGTCCAAGACCTTCTGTATTAGGTTTCCTACCAGTAGCAATTAATATACCATCATATTCTTTGCTAACTTCTTTAAGGTTAACATTTGTTCCTAGTTTAAATGTCACACCCTTTTCTTGTAATGTATTAACTATTGTTTCAACTAAATCTTCATCTTCTCTTGGAAGTAAAACGTCTCCATCTTGAACAACTGTTACTTTGGCTCCAAAATCAGAATACATTGCTGCAAATTCTAAGCCTATATAGCCACCACCAACAATGAGTAAATTATTTGGCAAATTTTCTTCGTCCATTAAATCTTCACTAAAATAAATCTTATCTAGACTTTCAATACCTGGCAAATTAGGAACTACTGGAGTTCCTCCAGTGTTAATAAATATTTTTTCGCCAAACAAAGCTTCTCCATTAACAATTATTTCATTATTTGAAATAAACTTAGCTTCTCCATTTATAATATCAACATTATCCAAAGAGTTAAGTTTATCAAAGTTTTTTTCTCTCAACTTACTTGTAAGTTCTCTTTTTTTATTTATTGCCGCCTTATAGTAAGCTGCCTTGTCGTCTGCTTTTCTTGCACCTTCAGCACTTGTTATTAACGATTTAGATGGAATACATCCCACATTAATACATGTACCTCCATACATCATTTTTGACTTCTCAATTAATGCAACTTTCTCACCTGCTTTTGCTAAAGCACCTGCCAATGTTTTGCCACCCTTGCCAAAACCAATTATTATACTATCATATTTCATAACATATCCTCCTATTTCTAACTGGGCTCTTACCCACAAATGTAATATGTCAAACATTTCTAATTGCTACTTCAATACAATGTCTGCTACTGAAATATGTCCTCTGTCTGTTACTTCTCCAAGCTCAAAATTTATTGGTTTTTTGAATATTGGACCGTCTAATACTACTGTATGATATTCTCCGTCTTCTCCGCAAATATCAATATTACATGCCTTAAAAACT
This sequence comes from Anaerovoracaceae bacterium, assembly GCA_036637375.1. GTDB lineage: Bacteria > Bacillota > Clostridia > Peptostreptococcales > Anaerovoracaceae > JAVWMQ01. The sequence continues at coordinate 31,322 of JAVWMQ010000016.1, read as the reverse complement.
TCTATCATATCTCTATCTATTGGTTTGCCGAGTAATTCCTTAGGTAATTTATCGTTATGCAAAGTTTTCATTATACATTTGTATCCTGCATCTACAATATCATATGTATTTTTTTCTCTGTTAACTTGCCATAAAGGAAATACTGGTTCAAGCCCACTATTTTCAGCTCTCTGTGTGCACCATTCTCTGTGTTGTAGAATGTCTATATCTCCAAAGCATACTGCCTCTGCGCCTTTTTTCTTTAACAATTTTAGCTCAGTTTCCATTGCTAAGTGATAGTCATCGCCATTTGACAAAACAGTTATAAGTGGAATATCCATAGCTTTAGAAATTCCTTCCAAAATATTTGAATTCACTCCATGAAACCAAGATTTTTCCTCATCATTAATCATTACTAATAAGCCTAAGGGGTCATGCCCTTCACTTATCATCTTATGTAGCGCAAACGTGCTATCTTTGCCACCACTAAATGACATTACAAATTTCATTATTCATTCTCCTCTATATCTAGTACAATTTTAAATAAAATACTATGTTTTTCAGTCTTTTTCCCATCAACACTAATAGTGCCTTTGTGAAGTTCAACAATTCGCTTGCAAACTGCAAGCCCTAACCCTGATCCATTTCCTCTTGCATTGTTAGCTTGATAAAACGGTAAAAATATACTCTTTTCAAATTCTTCTGGTATCCCAAGTCCATTGTCTCCAATTACAATGTTCACCTTGCCATCTATTTTTTCAATCTCAAAAAAGATCTTATCTCCTTTTTGAGCATATTTAATTGAATTAGAAATTATATTCTCAAATACCCTTGTCATCTGAACTTCATTAATGTTAACTATTATTTCTTCTTCTGGAACTTCTATCTCCAGTTCATAGCCATTTAACTTAATTTCATCATATTTATCAGCCAAATATTTCCTTGTAACCTCACAAATATCTGCTGGTTTTAGCTCCATTTTGTAGTCATTATGTTCAAACGAACTATACTCAAACAGTGTATCGATTAACTCTGTTAATCTCTTTGCCTTACTATGAATAATTTGCGTGTACTCTTTTTCTTGCTCTTTTGTTAAAATTCCCATATTAATAGCCTCGCTATAACCTTGAATTACTGTAATTGGAGTCTTTAAGTCATGGGAAATATCAGCAATAAGTTTCTTTTTTGCATCTTCTAAATCTTTTTGCTTTCTTTCTGTATTAACTAAAGTTTCAGCAAGTTCATCAAAACTTCTGCATATATTTTCAAGCTCACTTAGACCTTTGTAGTTTATATGCTTTACTGTTTTTTTATCCCTAAAGTCAAGTATTGCCTTGTTCAATAATGTAATAGGACTTGTAACTTTTTTGTTTATCCATCTTGCAAAAATGAATAGCAATACAACATACATAACTGCAAACAAAGTAATGCCTGCGCTAAATGGCGTTATGAATTTTGAAAGTCTTGTTATTTTTGTTTTTGCAACGTACATAACAGCAGTATAATCCTCACCATTACGATTAAACTCACACTTACGCAAAACATACCCATCTTCTTCGCTTCCCGTCATTATATCAAGCTGTCTTTGAGTAATTCTTTTGCCTCCAATTCGTCCTGATGTAAATAATATATTACGATCTTTGTCAATAATCAATATATCGCCTTTACCTGGCTGTTCTTCATTACTAAAGTGAGGTCCCCACTCAATTAGCTTAACATCCTTTTTATACTTTTTTGAATACACTTCTGTAATAGCCACACCCTCATAATAGTTCATCAACAAACCCATTTCTTTTAATGTAAGGTTATTGTCTTCTGATCCATTTGAAGAATACACAATCTTATCTTCTGAATTCACAACTTCATAATATCCTTCTTTGCCTAGGAGTTGTTTTGTTGGTATTCTTGCAAAGTTTGCCTCTTCTAGAGCACCTATATAAAAGTCAAAGTCAGCTACCTTGATTTCTTTATCTCTTTCCAAAAAAAAGTATGAAGAACCAAGAAAAACACTTGTGACTGCCAAAAAAATCACAAATGTAAAAATAATATAGTTCCTAACTAATAAGGAAAATACCGTTCTATTTCTTCTCAAGTTTGTACCCTAAACCTCTAACTGTTTCAATATATTCACTACCTATTTTTTCTCTTAAATTTGAAATATGCACAGTTATAGCTCTTTCTTCATTATCACCAATATCTCCTGTAACCATCTCATAAAGTTGTGCTTTTGTATAAATTCTCTGTGGATTTTCCATAAACACTTTGAGTAGCTTAAACTCCATAGGGGTAAGCAAAATCTTTTCTTTTTTAGAGAATACTTCGAATGTGCTTGTGTTTAAACGCAATTCACCCCACTGTATTGTTTCCTCTCCACTTTCCTTTGGATCATTAAGTTGATAATATCTCCTTAGGTGAGATTTAACTCTCGCTATAATTTCAAGCGGGTTAAAGGGCTTTGTCATATAATCATCTGCACCTATTTCAAGCCCGATAATCTTATCACTATCTTGGTTTTGAGCCGATAAAATTATCACTGGAATATTATAGCTTTGCCTCATTTTTTTTATAAACTCATAGCCATTCATTTTAGGCATCATTAAATCAACAACGGCAATATCAATTTCGTTATTTTCTAATGCTTCTATGGCTTCTTCCCCATCCTCGGTTGCCACTACTGCAAATCCTTCGTTTTCAAGGAAAAGTTTCAATAGCGCAACTATATCTTTATCGTCTTCTGCGATTAAAATTGTTTTATCCATGTCTTTTTTTCTCCTTAGCACTAATTATACATTGTGTCACTAAAATTAACAATCCCGTAATAACTACATATAAATAGAAACTTATACCTCGACTCAAAAGTACTGCCGAATTGATTATTGTCGCTGGGAATAGAGTCTTAAATAATAATATAAATCCACCTTCACTGACTCCAACCGCACCTGGTAGTGGTATTGCTGAAACTGCAATGTACAAAACAGCTTGCAGTGCAAATACTGTAAGGAATCCATATCCTGTTAATCCAAAAGCTTTGTAAACAAAGTATGTAACACTATGAAGCCCCGATATTCCCACAACTGTTGTCATAATAGTTTTTGCAATCATCATTTTATTCTCCTGAATTATAGTTACTCCAGAATGATATTTTGCAATTTGACTATATGCTGATTCTCTGATTTTGTCTACTCTCTTGATTTTTAATTTTTCTAATATATTAATCACAAACCCAACAATTGTTTTTGCTGCCGTTTTGGAGAACATTGCAACCATTATTCCAATAAATACTAATAAGTTTAACAGTACACCTATTGCAAGTAATGTTTTAAGTTTAGGATTAGTGTTTTCCATAAAGGAATAATTAAATGCAAATGCAATTATTGCCATTGAAAGTGTAACAAGCTGATAACTTGCAAGCTCTACAATCAATGCCAAGGTTCCATGGGAAATACTTATTTTGTCTCTATTCATGAAATAAAGTTGCATTGGTTGCCCACCTGATGCAGATGGAGTAATTGAACTAAAAAAGAACCCTGTTGCTGAATATCTCAATCCTTGAAAAATTGTGCACTCATAACCAAGAGTCTTTACTAGCCTCTTAATATTTATTCCCTCGCAAAGTACAAATAATGACATTGAGCATACACCCATTACTAAATATTTATGATCTACGTCTTTTATTGTATTCATTATTGTTGTAATATCCTTATTGCCAAATAGCATTTTGAAAGTTAATGCAACTATAACAATAAAAAAGATTCCACTTATTATTATTTTCTTTTTTGATTTATTATCTTCCATTATTCACCCTTTTTAAATTCATATCCACCCTTTTGTAGAGTTGGAATAACTTGCCTTAATGCCTCTATAGTCCTTGCAGGCGCACCATCTTCACCTCTGCCATCATGTAGGCAAACAATCTTTTTACCTTTAATTTTCTTTAGCAAGATATCTCTAATATCTCCACTTGTATTCTTTGCTGACCAATCTCCTGCCATTACATCCCAAAGCATTATTGAATATCCATGCTGCTTTGCAAAATAACCTGTAAATAATCCAAAACATCCCCATGGTGGTCTAAAGTATCTAACATTAACGCCTAATTCTTTTAAAATTTTTGATGATTCTTCAAACTCGTTTTTAATAAATTTATAGCCTCTAAACATTTGATTTTGATGATTTTGGGCATGTATTCCTATTTCATGTCCCTCATTCACCATTCTATTAATTATACTTGGCGATTCCTTTGCGAATTCACCAAGTACAAAAAACGTTGCCTTTATATTATATTTGCTAAGTAAGTCTAATAACTCATTTGTATACTCTTTACTTGGTCCATCATCAAAAGTTAAATAAACAACTTTATCTTTACTCTTTTTCTTTAAAATATTACCAAGCCTGTACCAAATTGTCGGAATGACCATGATTGTAATTATAGTTATAATTGCTAAAATTAGAAACTTCATTAATTATCCTTTCTTGGCTAACTTTTTTCTTTAATTCTCTCATGTTTCTTCGCATACTTATTATTTTGCTATCATCATCAAGAAGTTTTGAAATTTTGTTTGCATACTCCATATCATTGGCACTACATACATCACCAATATTTTTTTCTTTAATGAAATTTGCATTTGCCATCTCTTGTGCCAAAAATGGTTCTACAACAAACATTGGTAACTCTGATCTTATGGCTTCAAACATACATATTCCGCCAGCTTTTGTCACTAGCAAATCAGCATTTTTCATGTATTCATCTACATTTTTTACAAATCCAACAACATTAATATTATGATATCTATTCTTTAACTTATTATGTAATTCAGCGTTACTCCCTGTAATAATGGTAGTTTTGAAGTTACCATTGCAATTAAGTGCTTTAAGTTGACTTTCTGGAATCGGCATCAGTCCAAGTCCACCGCCCATAATTAATATTTCTTTTTTGTCTTTTATTGAATTTACATCTCGTCTCTTTGGACTAAATACACTTCTAACAGGTATACCTGACACTTGAATGATATGGCTTGGTATTCCTTTTTTAACTAGACCATTTTTAACCTTTTCTGTTGCAACAAAGTATCTATCTGTATTTGGTGCAATCCATTCATCCTTAGAACTTATATCCGTTATAACTGTAAATAACGGAACCTTATTTCCCGATAATTCCTTATAAATACCTACATACTGAGAACTAAGATGCAACGTAGATATTACAATATCGGCTTCACTTTTATCAATTATTCGTCCTGTCTTTCTCCCCATTATTTTTTTGAAAGGAATAGCAGACTCGTTTTTATCTGTAGCTTTAATAAACCAGTTATAAAGTTCTGGACTACTCTTAACAATTTTGTTAAATGATCCATATATTACTTTGTTCATTACTGGAGCAAGACTTTCAACTATATCAACAATTTCCACTTCATGATTTGCTTTTTTTAGCATCTCTTTTATGGAGTTTGCTGCTGAACAATGTCCCATTCCAAATTTTCCTGTTAATATTAAAACTTTCATTTTTCTACCTCCAAATTTTTATTCCAAAAGTTTCAAACAAACTGCACTTTTTGTCGCACCAAAGCACAATGAAACCTTCTTTGAATTTTGGTGGAATTATAGTAAGTGGCCACATATGGCGTAAAATTCCATCTTTCTCTTTTTCCGAAAGAGAAAACTCTCTATTTGCATTATTTAATGCTTCCTTTGGGTGTGTAAACCCATGATAGTAACGTTTTGGTCCTCGTGTTTTGTCATGCCAATCATACAAAAACAAATCATGTAAAAGACCTACTCTAGCTGCTGCACGACTATCTAATCCCTTTTTTTCGCAAAGCTGAAATGCCATATACGATACATTTATTGAATGTTCTAGGCACGAAGTATTTCCATGCTGTATATAACTTGACATTGATAAAAACTTTTCGTTTAATAAAATATCTTCAACGAATGACAAATATAATTGGTTACTAGGCAATGTCAAATTCTTCATCATCAACACCTGCTTTCCTTAGACTATATATTGATAAACCAATATCAGCTGCATAAATTACCGGAAAAATAATTCCTATAAATGTTGTATACGCTGCTGGCAATGAAGTTATACTAGCTGATAAATATGGGAATAATATCTTTGTAACTACAATAGTTCCAATCCCCCATCCTATAGTGCTTTCTAGACATAATATTCCTTTGTAATTAAATGGCTTATGGCTGTAGTCCCACCACAGTTTACCAAAGACTTTAGTCATTCCAATTCCAACTAAATATTCAAATGTTGTAGCTATTATTGCTCCCAAAAAGAATAAAGCTAATAAATTATCACCAAAGGCTTCCATTACGGGATAAAGTATCATTATTCCAAAACCATATATGGTACAAAACGGTCCTGTTGCAAAACCTCTGTTTTCAAAATATCCCATTTCTCTTTTAATAACCAGGCATTCCATAGCCCAACCCAAAAAGCTAAATGTTGCAAATAACGTTATATAATATCCATAGTTTGTCATAATTAAATCGTTCATAATCTCTCTCCTTTATTTTATATATTAATAATATCAAACTAATATCAATTGAACGTAAAGATTATGTCAAGATTTCTTGATAATCGGGGCCACCCGTATAACGGGTGGTTCGATCCCAGGCTATAAGCCTGTTTTACCGGCTCGCGTCTAAAGGCGCGGGCTTTTACTTTGTTCAAGCCTCATTGCCATTGCTACTGTGGCATCAACCCCTAAAGGGGCTTTATTTTACTTGAATGGGTCTTGATATTCCTTAACACTAAGTTTATCTTTTAATATATCCTTTTTATCTTGATCTTGAATATATTTCTTTATAGTTGCTTCATTTAATCCAACTGTACTTACATAATATCCCTCTGCCCAAAAGTGCCTATTTCCAAATTTATATTTTAAGTTTGCGTGCATATCAAACATCATCAATGCACTTTTTCCTTTTAGATATCCCATAAAGTCTGATACCGCGATTCTAGGTGGAATGCTTACAAGCAGATGTACATGGTCAGCCATCATATGTCCTTCTATTATTTCCACACCCTTGTATTTACACAGCCTTTGAAATATCTCAATTAAGCTTTTTCTATATTGCGCATAGATTATTTTTCGTCTATACTTGGGAGTGAAAACAATATGATACTTACACAACCATTTTGTGTGAGCTAAGCTATTTGTTTGATTTGCCATAGAGTCTCCTTTCTTTATTACAATGAAGCTTGAACAACCTCATTGTATCAGAATGGGAGACTTTTTGGTATAACCATCAACGCGCACCCGCATAGCGGGTGGTTTCTTGTTTCGCACGCTTTGCGAGCTCAACAGGCTTAAAGCCCATAATTAAAAAAGCCTGTAATCTCATTGAGATTACAGGCTTTTCACTCTATTATTTTTATTTTGATATAGCTGTACTTAAATTAATTGTTCCTTTTTCTATTTCTAGCAATTGATTATTAATCTTTTTAACCTTTTCAATATCAATATCTTCCCCCATAGAAAGACTTGTATTATAAAGTACTTTTTCAAGATCATCATGAATTGTCGCAATGCGCTTTTTGATATCCTCAATTGCATTGTCCTTAATTTCTGCCTTTAGGACTTCTTCCATATTTAAAAGAGTTGCTGATTCTATTTCGTATTCAGAATAACCTTTTACAACAACTGGTTCATATCCCAATTGCTCTTTTATAGTCCTTGCAAAGACTTCTTTGCTTTCAAGTTCACCATGAACTAAAAAAACTTGTTTTGGTTTTTTTATAAATCCAGAAATCCAATTAATTAGACCATCTTTGTCTGCATGTCCAGAAAAGCCTTCTAAATTGTGAATTTCAGCATTTACATGAATCGATTCTCCAAATAAAGTAACATCCTTTTGACCTTCAACTAGACGTTTTCCTAAAGTTCCTTCTGCTTGATATCCAACAAACACAATGCTAGACTTGCGATCCCACAAATTATGTTTTAGATGATGTCTAATTCTACCTGCCTCACACATTCCACTTGCAGAAATTATGATCTTTGGAGATTTATCAACATTAAGCATTTGTGATTCAGCTGTTGTTTTAGTAAACTTTAGCCCAACAAAATCCAGTGGATTATCGCCACGCATCAAAAAGTTCTTAGCTTCCTCATCAAATACTTGGGCATTCTTTTTGAATACTTCTGTTGCATTGGTTGCCATTGGACTATCAATGTAAACTTTTAAACCATCAAGCTCTCTATGGTACTTGTTGTTTTCATCATAAAATTTATTTAATTCATAAATTAATTCTTGAGTTCTTCCAACTGCAAATGAAGGAATTACAATAGTGCCTCCTCTTTTGGCAGTTTTTACAATTATTTTAATTAAGTCCTCTATACCGTTTCCTTCTTCTGGGTGAAGTCTGTTACCATATGTAGTTTCCATTATTACAACATCCGCTGATTTTATAATAGTTGGATCTCGCAAGATAGGTCTGCCTTTAACTCCAATATCTCCAGAAAAAACAATTTTTGAAGTTTTGCCTTCTTCTTCTACCCATAGTTCAGTTATTGCTGAACCCAGTATATGTCCTGCATCATTAAATACAATATGCATTTTTTCATTTATATCAATTAGCTGGTCATATAGTACAGGTTTAATATATTTTAATGATTCTACCGCATCATTAAATGTGTACAGTGGTTCTATTAATGGTTTACCCGCTCTCAGATTCTTTTTGTTCTTCCATTCTGCTTCTTTCTCGTGGATATATCCGCTGTCCTTTAGCATAATCTCCAACAAGTCCGCCGTTGCATCGGTGCAATAAATTTCACCTCTAAAACCCCTTTTTACAAGTAAAGGAATTCGACCACAATGGTCTATATGGGCATGGCTCAACACAACACAGTCTATTTCTGATGGATCAAAAGGAAAGTTTTCGAAGTTTTGTTCCTCTTGTGCTTTCCCACCTTGGAACTGCCCACAATCAAGTAAAACTTTGTGCGTTCCACTAGTTATTAAATGACATGATCCAGTGACCCCTGTAGCTGCTCCGCAAAATTTAATCTTCATAACGGTCTCCCTTCTTATTTATCTATTAAATAATTTAGTTGATAGGTACCTTTCTCCTGTATCTGGTAGTACAACGACAATATTCTTGCCCTTGTTTTCACTACGCATAGCCATTACTTTTGCGGCATATAACGCTGCACCTGATGAAATTCCGCAAAGAACACCTTCCTTTTTAGTTAATAGGTTTGCTTCTTGATACGCTTCGTCTTCTGTTACACAGATAATTTCATCAATTAAAGCCTTGTCCAAAATACTTGGTACAAAATTGGCACCAATTCCTTGCAATCCATGAGGACCAGCTTCTCCCTTTGATAATAACGGAGATGCTGCTGGCTCTACTGCTACAATCTTTAAATTAGGGTTTTTAGTCTTTAAATATTGCCCTGTTCCAGTTAATGTTCCACCCGTTCCAATTGCAGAAACCAAAATATCAACATTACCATCTGTATCTTCCCATATTTCAGGACCTGTTGTTTCTCTATGAGCTTTTGGATTAGCTGGATTATCAAACTGGGCTGGAATAAATGGGTTTGCCATTGTTTCTGCAAGCTCTTCAGCTTTCTTAACCGCTCCGATCATTCCTTCCTTGCCTGGAGTTAATACTAGCTCAGCACCATATGCTGCCAATAAGTTTCTTCTCTCAATACTCATTGTCTCAGGCATTGTTAAAATTGTTCTATAACCTTTAGCTGTTGCTACAGCTGCAATTCCAATACCAGTATTCCCACTAGTAGGTTCAATAATAACACTACCTTCATGTAAAATACCTCTTGCTTCAGCATCCTCAATCATAGATTTTGCAACTCTGTCTTTTGCACTTCCCCCCGGATTCATTGCCTCTAACTTTGCTAAAATATTACCACCAAACTCTGCACCATATCTTTCTAGTGCTAATAATGGTGTCTTGCCAATTAAATCTGTTAAACTTCTTGCTATATTACTCATAATAATCACCCTTTCTTTATTTACATTTTATCATATCCTTTGAAATTTTCCACTCTTATATTTGTACCTTTTTTGTTTACTTCAAACATAAAATTTCAAAAAAAATAGGAAAGTCACAACTTTCCTATAGTTTTTAATTAATCAAAAAATATTTTTAATGTCTCATCATCGGTATCTTTACCTAGTAAACTTCCAACAATAAAGGTAATTATTGCAATTAAAATTGAAGGGACTATTGGAGTTGTCCCAAATATACTAACCCCAAAACTACTCAATATTATAAATGATGCAACCCCTAAAATAGATGACAAAGTAGCACCAGTTTTGTTAGCTTTTTTCCAATAAAGCCCAAATAATATTGGACACAAAAATGCACACTCTAGCCCTCCCATCGCAAATAAGTTTATCCAAACTATTAAATCTGGGGGATAAATTGTAAATACAAAAACAATCACACCAATGATAAATGTAGTTATCATACTCAGCTTACCTATCTTTTTTTCAAATTTTTCATCTATAGTTTCCACTTCACTAGGCTTTTTCACTGCGATATAGTTCAAATATAAATCCTTAACAATTGCCGCTGATGCTAAAATTAGAAGTGAAGAAACTGTTGACATTACGGCCGATAATGGTGCAGCAATAAACAGTCCTGCCACTACTGGGTTCATATATTTCAGAACTAATTTAGGTATCACATAGTCTGTAGATGCACCAACTTCTTCTGGTGTCAAAATAGCTGGAGCAAAAACTCCTGATAAATGCATTACTAGCATTAACATTCCCACAACTACAGTCCCGTATATAATCGCATTATGTAATGATTTTGTATCTTTAAAGCCCATGCCTCTTACTGCTGTTTGTGGAAGACCCAGTACACCTACTCCAACTAGAACCCAAAATGACATAACATATGGTTTAAGGGTATTCCCGCCTTGAGTCACATCACTCCAGTTTGGATTTACAACATTTAATTTTTCTACTATTGCATCAAATCCGCCGCCAACTGATACTACTGTAAACAGTATAATAACACTCCCCAAAAGCATTATTATTCCCTGAATTGTATCTGTTGTTGTTACCGCCTTAAACCCTCCAATTGTTGTGTAAATGATTACAATTGCTCCAAAAAGCAATAAACCATATACATATGGTAGCCCTGTAATTGATTCAAAAAGTACTGCTCCTCCAATAAATTGAGACATCATCTGTGCAATAAAAAACAACACCAACGCTACTGATGATATTATAACTACTGCAGGTGATTTATATCTCGCACGCAAATAGTCTGTTACTGTAACCGCTTCTGTTTTCCTTGAAATGATTGCAAATTTTTTGCCTAAAACACTTAATATTATAAAGGCTGTAGGTACTTGTATCATTGATAAATATACCCATACTAAACCCTTTGAATATGCAACTCCAGGTCCACCAATAAAACTACTTGCACTTGTAAATGTAGCAACAAGAGTCATTGCAAGCACTAATCCACCCATAGATCTACCACCAATGAAATAGTTGTTAATAAACCCTTTACCATCTTTTTCGTCTATCTCTGCTTGTTTTTTACTAACATAAAGACCAATTACAAGGTTTGCCATTAGGTATATAACAAGTACAGTTATTAATATAATTGAATATGTTGACATTTATTGGCCCCCTTCTGTTCGGTTTATTTCTTCCTTAGTTTCCTCTAGGTCAAAATCTTTGAAAACTTTTTTGACTACAATTACAACTGCTATACAAAACAAAACATACCCTACAATGCAGCTTAAAAAGAACCACATAGGTAATCCAAATACATAGCCAAAATTCTCGTTATTTTTTTCTCCTATTCCATAACCTGTGAAATACCACCATAAAAAGAAAGCAATATACATTATAATAGAGACAACAGCTTCCTTGCGAATTTGAAGGTTTCGTTCCTTACTTGTAAGCTTTGGTACCATTCTTTTCTCCTTTTTCTAAGAAAAAAGACCCTACGCAAAATCCTCTAATAGGTTTCTTCATAGGGTCTAATTTAAATATTAATTATTATCCGATTAATCCACCGATTTGAACAAATAGTGGAGCGAATACTACAGCAACGATAGTCATAAGCTTGATTAAAATGTTGATAGATGGACCAGAAGTATCCTTAAATGGATCTCCTACAGTATCACCAACAACTGCAGCTTTATGAGCATCAGAGCCTTTGCCACCATGATTACCTTCTTCGATGAATTTCTTTGCATTATCCCAAGCACCACCAGCGTTAGCCATCATAATAGCTAATAATACACCTGATGAAAGTGCTCCTGCAAGCATTCCACCTAGAGCTTCAACTCCAAGAATAATACCTACAGCTAGAGGAGCAACAATTGCGATTAATCCAGGTGCTACCATTTCCTTTAATGCAGCTAATGTAGAAATATCTACACAACGTGCATAATCAGGTTTTGATGTACCCTCCATAATTCCTTTATCTTCTCTAAATTGTCTTCTTACTTCTTCTATCATTTCAAATGCCGCTTTACCAACTGAATTCATTGTTAATGCAGAGAACATGAATGGAAGCATTGCTCCAATGAATAGTCCTACAATTACAATTGGTTCTAATAAGCTAATTGTTGAGATTTGAGCAACTGTTGCATAAGATGCAAATAGTGCTAAAGCTGTAAGTGCAGCTGAACCAATAGCAAAACCTTTACCAATAGCTGCTGTTGTGTTACCAACTGAGTCTAATTTGTCAGTAATTTCTCTAACTTCATGAGGAAGTTCTGACATTTCTGCAATACCACCAGCATTATCTGAAACAGGACCGTAAGCATCTACTGCTACTGTCATACCTGCTGTTGAAAGCATACCTACCGCTGCAAGAGCAATACCATAAAGTCCTGCAAAGTAATATGCAACATAGATTCCTGCTGCGATACAGAATATTGGCCATACTGTTGAAAGCATTCCAACGCCTAGTCCGCTAATGATTGTTGTAGCTGCTCCAGTTTCAGACTGGTCAGCAATCTTTTTAACTGATTTGTAATCAGCTGATGTATAAATTTCTGTAATCTTACCAATTGCAATACCAACAACTAGTCCTGAAACAATTGCAATTGCATATGTATATCCACCAAGTAAGTATTTACTTAGTACAAATGACGCAATGATTACTATAATTCCACTAATATATGTACCCATGTTTAGAGCTGCGGCTGGATTTACACCTTCCTTACCTCTAACAAGTAGAATACCAATAACTGATGCAACGATTCCTACTGCTGATAATAGAAGTGGGAATAGTGCTGCTATTTCCTGTGAAAACATACCATTTGAGTTAACTGCTGCAACTGCCGCTAGTGTAATTGCTGAAATAATTGAACCTACATAAGATTCAAATAAGTCAGATCCCATACCTGCAACGTCACCAACATTGTCACCAACATTGTCTGCAATAACTGCTGGGTTTCTTGGGTCATCTTCTGGAATTCCAGCTTCGACTTTACCTACAAGGTCTGCTCCAACGTCTGCAGCTTTAGTGTAGATACCACCACCGACTCTACCAAATAGAGCCATTGATGATGCTCCAAGTCCGAATCCTGTTACAGTTTGCTGTACTGTAGCTAAATCTAGTACACAGAATACAACGCCAAGTCCAAGTAGTCCTAGACCTGTAACGCATAGACCCATAACAGCTCCTGATCTAAAGGCTACAGCTAATGCTTTAACCATGCCTTCTTCTTTTGCAGCCTGTGCTGTTCTAACATTACCTTTAGTAGCAACATTCATACCGAAATATCCTGCTATTACTGATAATAAAGCACCTACAACATAAAGAATAGCTGTCATCCAAGAGCCAAGAGCAAAACCTATTAATAAGAATAATACTACAATTACAATTACCATTGTTTTGTATTCTCTCATTAAGAATGCCATTGCACCCTCTCTGATGTAACCGGCAATTTCTTTCATTCTGTCATTGCCCTCATCCACGTTGCTAATCCACTTTGCTAATGCGAAAGCTACGATTAGCGCAATCACCGCCGATACCGGCGCTATAATCGCTAAAATGTTCATAAAAAGTCCTCCTTCTCGCTTAACGTCTCTAAAGAGGCGTCAAAAAGACACCTCTAGAATCTAGCGAAATTTATAAAAAAATTAAATAAATAACTAAGCTCATGCGCAGCTTATTTAGGCTCCATTGTTACAATAACAACAGAAAGTACAATAAACAATACTGCTGCAACTGTAGTAATTCTACCTAAAATCGCATCGTATCCTCTACTTTTCTTTTTGCCAAATAACTGCTCAGCACCACCACCAATTGAACCTGATAGTCCATCACTATTACTTGATTGCATTAAGATGCTGCCGATTAATATTAAACTAGCTAATGCTAAAATAACCATTAAAATTTTCATATTTTTCCTCCAAATCAATAATTTAATCAGCCAAACAAGGCTGTAACTACTGAATTATACCATAATGAATTTTGATACGCAAGTAAAATTGCTCTTATTTGATGTTATAAAAAGCATCCATACCTGCATATTTTGCAGTTTCACCTAGCATATCTTCAATTCTTAGTAACTGATTATATTTTGCAATTCTATCAGTTCTTGATAGTGATCCAGTTTTGATTTGTCCTGCATTTAGGCCTACAACTAAATCTGCAATTGTTGTATCTTCTGTTTCACCACTTCTGTGAGAAACAACTGCAGTATATCCAGCTTTTTTAGCCATTTCAATTGCATCAAAAGTTTCTGTTAATGTTCCAATTTGATTTACTTTGATTAGAATTGAGTTAGCAATATTTTTTTCAATACCCTGAACAAGTCTTTCTGTATTTGTAACAAACAAATCGTCTCCTACAATCTGAATTTTGTCACCTAGCTTTTCAGTCATAATTTTCCAGCCATTCCAGTCATCTTCTGCAAATCCATCTTCAATTGAAATGATTGGATATTTTTCACATAACATAACATAGTAATCTGCTAGTTCTTCTGCTGTTTTAACAACGCCTTCGCCAGCTAGCTTATATGTGTTAGTTTCTGCATCATAAAATTCACTTGCAGCTGCATCAAGTGCAATACGAACATCTTCGCCTGGCTTATATCCTGCATTGTTGATTGCTTCTATAATAACCATTATAGCTTCTTCGTTAGTTTTTAAGTTTGGCGCAAATCCACCTTCATCACCAACTGCTGTGTTCAAACCTTTTTCTTTTAGAACTGCTTTTAGACTATGGAAAATTTCTGCACCACATCTTAGAGCTTCTCTAAAGCTTTCTGCGCCAACAGGCATAATCATAAATTCTTGAATATCTACAGTATTATCTGCGTGAGATCCACCATTTAGAATGTTCATCATCGGTGTTGGTAATGTTTTGCCATTAACTCCACCTAAATACTGGAACAATGGAAGCCCGATAGCATCTGCTGCTGCTCTTGCTACTGCCATTGATACACCAAGTATTGCGTTAGCTCCCAATTTAGATTTGTTTGGTGTTCCGTCTAGATCGATTAATAGCTTATCTAATCCAATTTGATCAAATGGATCAAGCCCCATAATTTCCTCTGCAATGATATCATTTACATTTTCAACTGCTTTTAATGTACCTTTGCCTAGGTATCTAGATTTGTCACCATCTCTTAATTCAACAGCTTCATGAATTCCTGTTGATGCTCCAGATGGAACGATTGCTCTTCCTTCTGTACCATCAGAAAGTAAAACTTCAACTTCAACTGTAGGGTTACCTCTTGAATCAAGAACTTCTCTTGCTAATACGTCTTCAATATACATTTTTCTTCCTCCTAAAAATCAATTATATTCATAAAATCTTGCGGAACTAAACTAGCTCCTCCAACTAATGCACCGTCTATCTCTGGCATATTCATAATTTCTGTGGCATTTGCTGGTTTCACGCTTCCACCATACTGAATAACCACATTATCTCCAGTTTCTTCATCAAACATTTCAATAATTACATCTCTAATATATCCACACATTTCATCAGCTTGTTCCGAACTTGCTGTTTTGCCAGTTCCAATTGCCCACACTGGTTCATACGCAATTACTACTTTAGACATATTTTCCTTTGTAAGGTTTAAAAGCCCCTGGTTTAACTGAGTCTTTACTACGTCAAACTCTCGGTTTGATTCTCTTTCTTCTAAAGATTCACCTACACAAAGTATTGGCAAAATATTAGTCTCAAATATTTTATGTAATTTTTTGTTTACTGTTTCATCTGTTTCTCCAAAGTACTGTCTTCTCTCTGAGTGGCCTATAATACAGTAATCAACACCTATTTCCTCAAGCATTTTTGCTGAAATCTCTCCTGTATATGCACCTTCATCTTCAAAGTGTACGTTTTGAGCTCCAACTTTTATGCCTGTACCTTCAAATGCTTCTACTAATGTTTCTAGTTGTAAGTACGGCGCACAAATCGCTGCTTTTACATCTGTACCTTCATAAAGCATCTTAAATTCCTTTGCAAATGCAAAGGCTTCTTCTTTGTTTTTAAACATTTTCCAGTTTCCTGCGATAAATGGTATTCTCATTTTTGCCTCCTATTTATCTTGTAGCACAGCTATGCCTGGCAACAATTTACCTTCAAGATACTCCATAGATGCTCCGCCACCTGTAGAAATATGTGTCATCTTGCCAACAAGCCCAAATTGCCCTACAGCTGCCGCCGAATCACCTCCACCGATAACAGTAATTGCATCGCTCTTAGCTAGCGCCCTTGCAATTTCCAGTGTCCCATTTGCGAAGTTTTCCATTTCAAACACACCTACCGGTCCATTCCATACTATAGTTTTTGCTTTTGCAATTTCGTCTTTAAATAATTCTACTGTCTTTTCTCCAATATCCATTCCCATCATATCTTTTGGAATTTTATCAGCATCAACAGATAATTTCTCAGAGTCATTACTAAATTCTTTTGCACATACAGTGTCTATTGGAATCAACATAGCAATTCCTTTTTCTTTTGCCTTTGCCATTAAATCTCTTGCTAGGTCTACACTTTCTTCATCAAGCAGTGACTGACCTATTTCGTATCCTTTAGCCTTCAAAAATGTATAGGCCATTCCTCCACCTATAATTAGAGAGTCTACTTTTGTAAGTAGGTTTTCAATAAGTAATATTTTATCACTTACCTTAGCTCCTCCCATTATTGCAAGTAAAGGTCTTTCTGGGTTTTCAACTGCATTTCCTAAATATTTCACTTCTTTTTCTATTAAAAATCCTGATACAGCAGGCAAATAATTTGCAAGTCCAGCTGTTGAACAATGTGCTCTATGAGCTGTTCCAAAGGCATCATTAACAAAAATTTCACCCAATGCTGCTAGTTCTTTTGTAAATGTGTCCTCGTTTTTAGTTTCTTCTTTCCTGTATCTTGTATTCTCAAGTAAAAGCACTTCCCCATCATTTAGTCCTAGTGCTGTTTCTTTCACGTCCATATTCACTACTGTTTCAGATGGTATGAATTTTATTTCCTGTCCAAGTAGTATTCCAAGTCTATCTGCAACTGGTTCAAGTGTAAATTCCTTGTTTGGTTCTCCTTTTGGTCTTCCCATATGAGACATTAATATTAATCTCGCTCCATTTTCAATTAAATAATTAATTGTTGGTAATGCAGCTCTAATTCTTACGTCATCTGTAATTTCGCCATTTTTCATTGGTACGTTAAAATCACATCTAACTAAAACTCGCTTACCCTTAACATTAATATCTCTAACCGTTTTTTTCATAATATACCTCTTATCTAAAGTTTAATCAAAAGTTCCTAGTTTAATATGCCGCATCTACTTGAGATAAATGCGGCATAAAACTAACTATTTGTTGTCTACAGAATGCATGTGCTTCATTAACATTAAAACCTTGCTTGAATATCCAAATTCATTATCGTAGAATGAAATGAATTTAAAGAAATGGTCGTTTAACTGAATACCTTCTCTTGCATCGAAAATTGATGTACATGGATCTCCAATAAAGTCACCTGATACTACTTCATCATCAACATACTCAAGGATACCTTTCATTGTTGTCTCTGAAGCTTCTTTAACCTTTGCACAAATTTCTTCGTAAGTTGCTGGCTTTTCTAAAACAAGATTTAGGTCAACTAGTGAAACGTCTGCTGTTGGGATTCTGTAAGAAATACCTGTCATTTTGCCTTTTAATTCTGGAATTACAAGACCTACTGCCTTAGCAGCACCTGTTGTAGATGGAATAATGTTACCAAATACAGATCTTCCAGTTCTCCAGTCTTTCATAGAACGTGCATCAACAACCTTTTGTTTTGATGTAGCTGCATGAATTGTTGACATTAAACCTTCTTTGATTCCCCAGTTGTCCTGAATAACTTTTGCCAATGGTGCAAGACAGTTAGTTGTACAAGATGCATTAGATACAACTTGATACTCTGCCTTGTACTCTTGATGGTTTACACCCATTACAAAAGTTGGAGTGTCATCTTTAGCCGGTGCTGAAATTACTACTTTTTTAGCTCCTGCCTTAATGTGGTCCATTGCTGTTTCTGTAGTTACATAAGCTCCTGTTCCTTCAACGATATACTCTGCTCCGCACTCTGCCCATGGAATATCAATTGCCTGATTTTCTGTGTATACAGGTACTTTTTTGCCATCAATAATTAACCCATTTTCGTACTTATCTAAGCTCTTTGGAAATCTTCCAAATGTTGAGTCATATTTCAGCATATAAACTAAATAATCTAGATCTGCATTTCTAACGTTAATTCCACAAATTTCGATATCCTTGTCATCCATTGCCGCACGTATTACCACTCTACTAATACGACCAAATCCACTGATACCAACTTTTACTGACATGTTGTCCTCCTTATGTTTTAAACTCTAATTTATTAAATAATTTGTTATATATTAATGAAATTAATATCTCTTTCTCTTAGATGATGATGGAATTCCCATTTCATCCCTATATTTGGCTATTGTACGCCTTGATATTTCTATCTTGCGTTCCTTCAATAGCTCAACTAACTTTTGATCACTTAATGGTGACTTAGGTTCCTCCCCATCAACAAGCTCACGAATATGGCTTTTGATACTATTAGAAGAAATTCCACCCTCCCCATCACTTGATGATACGCCTGCAGAAAAAAAGTATTTAAGTTCAAATACTCCCCTGCTACACTGCATATATTTGCCATTTATTGACCTACTAACTGTAGATTCATGTATTTCAAGTTCTTCTGCAATCTCCTTTAGCGTCATAGTTTTTAGAGCTTTTTTGCCTTCTTCAAGGAACCCTTCTTGATACTTTATGATTGCTTTAGCAACATTTAAAATCGTTTGTTTTCTTTGTTCAATGCTTCTCATAACCCACACTGCAGACTCCATTCTATCTGAAAGATATTCAGTAAGCTGCGTGTCATTTTTGGATTCCTTTAGAAGCTTTTCGTAATAAGAACTCACCATTAACTTTGGCACACTACTGTCATTAGTTGTAACAATATATTCGCCTGACTCATCTTTTGTAACGAGAATATCTGGAGTAATATAGTTTGGTTCAATGTTAGCGCAAAACTGTAGCCCAGGTCTTGGATCTAAAGTTCTAATTAAGTCTCTTATTTCTTGCACCTGAGTTGTTGTTATTCCCAGTTTTTTGCCTATTAAACCCAACTTATTTGCCGCAATTTCCTCAATATATGAATCTAAAATCATTTCTGCTTCATAGCTTAAAAGACCTTTTTGTTCAAGTTGTCGCTTGAGGCAATCTGCCAAATTAATTGCGCAAACCCCTATAGGGTCAAAATTTTGTATTATCTCTAGTATATCATTTACTTTCTCTAATGGCTCACCAATAAGCTTTGATACTTCTTCAACAGATAAAGTCATATATCCATTGTCATCAAGGCTCTCTATAATATATTTACCAATTCTCCTAGCCTTTTTGCACTTTGTTACAAACTGCAATTGAAACATTAAATGTTCTTGTAGTGATACTCCTGATGCAACATACTTCTCAAAGGAATTACCCTCATCATCATTATCATAATCACCACTACTATAACTAGTGTCCTTACGGCTGCCATTCTTGCCATATTCTTGAAGATATTCTGCAATGGCATCTTCTCGTGTTTTTTCTTTTTCAGTCTCTCGTTCTGCAGGAGCACTTTCCAAAATAGGATTAGTTAGAATCTGCTCTTTTACATACGAATCCAACTCCTGATTGTTAAATTGCAAGATCTTTATTGCTTGAATCAGTTCAGGAGTCATTACTAGCTTTTGTTGTTGTTCAATATTTAAGTCGTACCCTAGCTTCATGTGCACCCCCAATTCCATACTCATTATAACATAATTACTTCTTATTTCAACCCCGGGAAGCCTACTTGCTTCAAGGCTTCAAATATTATAATATTGGCACAATTTGACAAATTTAATGATCTTAACCTTGTATCTTGGCTCATTGGTATGCGAATCGCCATTTCTTTGTGCTCATTTATTAAATTTTCTGGCAGACCTTTAGTTTCTTTACCCAAAAGTATCATATCCTCATCTTTATATTGAATATCTGAGTAAACCCTTCCACCTTTAGTTGTCGCCAAAAATTTTCTTTTTTCTTTATGTATTTGCAAAAATTCTTCTAAATTTTCATATATATGTAAGTCTACAAACTTCCAATAGTCTAATCCAGCCCTTTTTACTTGTTTATCATCTATAGAAAATCCTAGTGGTTTCACCAAATGAAGTGCTACTCCAGTTGCCGCACACGTTCTAGCAATATTCCCTGTATTAGGTGGAATCTCTGGCTCCACTAATACAATATGTAATGTCATAATTATACCTCCAATTTCTTTTATCTCTACTATAATATAAAATTTTTACAACTTTATAAAGACAAATTTGCAAATCTAGTATATAATTTCATAGATAACGACATTTTTTAGGAGGTAATATATATTATGAAAACAGTTAAAATCGGTTTACTAGGGTTTGGGAACGTTGGAATTGGAACATATCAAACTTTAGAAATGAACAAAGAACACATCAAGAAATATTCAAATGTAAATATTGAAATTATTAAAATTTTAGTAAATGATATTACTAAGGATAGAGGGATTACCCTTGCAGATGGCGTTTTGACCTCAAATGTTGACGATATTGTAAATAATAATGAAATTGATATTGTTGTAGAGGTACTTGGCGGTATTGAGCCTGCAACAAGTTATATGCTTAGATCATTAAACAACGGGAAACATGTTGTAACAGCAAATAAGGCTGCTGTTGCCGAAAACTTTGCCGCACTTAACACAGCTGCCAAAGATAATAAGGTTTCTCTTAAATTAGAAGCTTGTGTTGCTGGTGGAATTCCTATTTTACATCCGCTTACAACAGTTCTTATGGCAAATCAATTTGATGAGATTCTAGGAATCTTAAACGGAACAACAAACTACATTTTAACTCAAATGACTGAATTTGGTCTTAGTTATGAAGAAGTACTAAAAGACGCAAAAGCTAAAGGCTTTGCAGAGGCAGACGAAACAGCCGATGTAGAAGGGCTTGATGCTGCAAATAAACTTTCAATTCTAATGTCACTTGCTTTTGGCGAGTATGTACACCCTTCAGATATTCCAACAGAAGGAATTACAAAGATAACTATTGACGAAATTGAAGCTGCAAAAAAAGAGAATTGTAAAATCAAATTAATTGCTTCAGCAAAAAAAGATGGTGACACAATTAAGTATCAGGTCACACCAATGAAACTTCCTGTTACTCACCCACTTGCAGGAGTAAGCAATGAGTTTAACGCAGTCTTTGTTAAAGGAAATGCTGTAGATGAATTAATGTTTTACGGCAAAGGTGCAGGTCCACTTCCAACAGGCTCTGCAGTAATGGGCGATATTCTTGAAATCGCAAAAGAAATAGCAAAATCATAAGGAGGAAGATATTAATGAGTATTTTTAAAGATTGGACAAAGTTGCTTGAAGGGCAAACTGATGAAACATTTGAAGCATTTTGGGAGGAATATAGCGGTGCTGAAACTAGAATATATTCACATATTTTAGATAACCATACCGATAAATTCGAAGGTAAGGTTTCAGATCTTGCTGAAAAATTTGAAACAAGACCTGTAATATTCCTTGGTTTCTTAGACGGAATTTCAACAAGTCTTAAAAACGAAATTGACCTAGATTCTATTACAGAGGATAGCGAAATTTCTCTTGATATTGATTTAGAGAAACTTTTCTTTAACATGCTTAAAGCTGATGCTGATTACCTATTCACTTTAGAGCAGTGGGATAACATTCTTACAGAAGAAAAGAAAATCGAAATTGTAAATGATTTTAGACGTTCAAGAACAGTAGTAAAAGAAGCAAAAATCGGACGTAACGACCCTTGTCCATGTGGAAGCGGAAAAAAATACAAGAAATGTTGCGGTAAATAAATATGACAAAAGGTAGCATATATTTGCTACCTTTTTTTATACAAGATTTTTGTTAAAATTCAAATTCAGGGGAATCTTTATCTACAAATCCAAGCTTAACTTCAACCCCAAAGACATCCTTGATCAATTCCCCAAGCTCATCTCGAAGCAAAATTACAGCATCCCTGTTCTTTGTAAATCCATCAATTGGAAAGAATATATCGGATGCCTCATGGGTAATCTTGCCATTTTCTCCCTGCCTATGGATCCACATTCTAGTTTTTACGTCCTTGCCAGAAACATAAACAATTTCCTTCTTTTCTATTTTTTCTCCTTCTGTTTCTCCAAAAGGCACAAATGAGTCATCTTGATTACTGTATCTAATTTCAATTGTTTCTTCCATCTTGGAAATATCATGGGCCCCAAGCGGAACAAAATATTTAAGACTAAGAGCATTTCCAAGATCCACCAAAGGATTAATTGTAGGAATCGCATTCCCTTTTGCAACTCTCTTTGCCAAAGCTTCAATAGAACACATATATTTATTTGGATTAATATCAAGTTTCTTGAATGCCTCTCTATAAAGTTCTATGTTTCCGTCTTCCCTTGGATTCTTACCTTGCCATTTCTCCGCTACATCTTTAACGCTTTTTTCCAATAGCTGATTAATTACAGAATAACTTTTGCTATTATCTATTCCTCTCGCAACAACAACACCAAAACAGCCATCTTCAATTTTGTCAAAAAACTCATTGCTAACTCTAAACTTCATCTCTAAATCTCCTCTTGTTATTTCTCCCAAATAACATTACATCCTTTCCACTCCAAAAATTTAATTACATCCTTCTTTTTTAGTGAAACAGTGGCAGTGTTAATGTTTGGATGAAAGCTCATTTGTTCATCCAAGCTCGCCTCTCCAATAGTTTTTTCAAAGACTAATACAACTTTATTTTCAATGTCATTAATAAGATTAAAAATGGAGCAAGAACCTTGATGAATCCCAAGGAGTTCAAACAACTCTTCGTCATTTACAAAAGAAACCTTATTGCTCCACCCAGTTACAGCTTTAAACCGTTTCAGGTCAAGTCTATTTCCATCCTCAATCACTACCATATAGTATGTCTTTGTTTTTTTATCTTTTAGGACTAAGTTCTTCATATTTAGCCCCTCTTGGTAATACCCTTCAAGGGCTGCATCTGCCATAGTAAACATAGCCTGATGCCTTGAAACTTTGTAGTCAATCTCTAGTTTATCTAGTATTTCGTAAACAATTATTTCTTTATCTTCCATAAAATCGTATCAGCTCCTTTATTAAGATCATCTTCATTCAAAACTGATTTTTCCATAGGACATAAATCAGTCCCATCTCTATTAATAATATTCTTTACAACTTCATCATAGCTAACTTGAATATTATTCCTTTGGATAATTTCAAGGGCTGGCTCGCTAATAACTCTGCCATGGATTGCCTTTGGCCCTCCCAATATCATAAATATTGCACTTGCCTTGCCTATAACCTTATCAACAATATATGCATTTTGAAGATGTCCCTCTTCATAATGCTTGACAATGGGTACAACGCCTCGCTCTGTTTCCTTATATATATTATCCTCTTGCTTGATTATACATGCAAGCCCCTCATCTATTAAAATCTTTTTTAAATTTTCCATTATACATTTACCTTTATTCTCTTAACCAAAACTGGTATTAACACTAACTGAATTGCAATTCCAGGTAATCCCATGACCAAGCTTGCAAAAAAAACTTCCATGCTCAGCATTTTTAAACCAAATAAATTAATTAGTACAACATACATAACTGCACTAACAACTCTACCAACTATCAAAGTCAAAGTTAGACTAAGATATACGCTTTTGATATTCTTGTTTAAAATTCCACTAACAAGTCCGTAGGCTGCAAGTTCAAACACCATCGCTGGTAATAAGAACACCGGTGGCATTCCAAAAAAAGCAAAGGATAAGATTGGAGACATTACTCCAACCAAAAGTCCTGCCATAGGTCCTACCATAAACCCAGCTAAAAGCACTGGAATATGCATAGGCAAAAACATTTTGCCTGCATTTGGTCCAACTGGTATAAAATGAAAGACTTGTGGCAATAGAATTCCTAGTGCCAAAAAAAGCCCTGCATAAACAAGTTTTTTTGTATCAAAATTATTATTCATTTCCTATATTCCTTCCTTCCTCACATAACTCCTTAATTACGCAAGTTTCACATTTTGGTTTTCGTGCTTGACAGCAATTTCTACCATGAAAAATCAAGCTATGATGTGTCCTTGACCACCTAGATTCGTCAATCGCCTCCATAAGTGCAAGTTCTGTCTTTAAAACATCTTTTTCCTTAACAATACCAATCCTATTTGAAACTCTAAATACGTGAGTATCAACAGCAATACGCTGCTGCAAAAATCCCACAGACAAAACTACATTGGCAGTTTTTCTCCCTACACCAGGTAATTTAATCAATTCATCATATGTGCTTGGAACAACTCCGTCAAATTCATCAACTAATTGTTTCGCTAAATTCACTATATTCTTTGATTTCGTCTTGTACATTCCTATACTCTTTAAAATCTCCGCAACTTCAATCGGATTAGCCTTTGCAAGCTCCTCTGGATTCTTGTACTTGGCAAAAAGTATTGGCGTAACCTTATTAACACTAACATCTGTTGTTTGTGCTGACAAAGCAACTGCAACAATAAGTTCAAATACATTGCCATGGTTAAGCGCACATTCTGCTTCTGGATATTCACTTTCAAGCAAATCCAACACCTTATTTACTTCTTTTTTAGTTAAAGTCAATTGCTACATTGTTGCCCACATAATATCAACTCCTATATTTTGATATTTAGACAACTCCCCTTCCCTCTTCATAGTCGCTTTATTTATGATAATTTAAAATCTTCTCTCTGATCTTTGCTAATATGTTTTTTGATTCTATCCCTGTAAAATCCCATGCCTAAAGTATATATGAAATCATATAGCACAAATACAAAGGTTCCTCCAATGAATAGTGCCCAATTGCCTAAGGTAGGTATACCCATATCTCCAAAAAACAGCCCCTTAATTGCAAAAATACTAATTCCTGCTACAACAAAGTAAAAAATCAGTTTAATAGCGTACTGGACTATTTTGTTTTCTGGTTTTTCGGCAATATATTTAATTATCCCATAAATTCCAAAAAATAAGGCATACGGAATAACTGCCAACTTGTTTGGCACAATTACAAATATCAAAAGTGTTGCTGCTATATATAATAACACACCACCTTTAAGCCCTGTTTCGATTAATACCACTCCAACAAAGAAAGAGCTAAGCGCATATAGCGTAAGCTCAACTCCTGGGACAAAGGATGCTAAAAAAACACCTATCACTGAGAAAGCTAAGCATATACCTGTCAAAGCTACCATAAATGTATTTTTGTTTCTCCTATTAACCATATTATCACCTTATACCTATATGCAATCGCAACACATATCCATACAGCAATAGCATTGTAATGCCTGACAAAACATATCGTTGTTTGATTGATATCCTCTGCCTCCTGCTGCACCTCTAAATCCGCCACCTACATTTCTCATTGAGTTGTAAATTCCTGCATATTCTGCATTATTTGGATCCATTGAGCATGCTTGCTGTACTTTACTAATTGCATCATCATACCAACCTTTTTTGTACGAAATCATTCCTGACAAGAATATCCATTCAGCATCACGCACATTGATTTTATTTAATCCAGCTTCTGCTGCTGCAATTTTGTTCATATCAATATCTCTTCTAACCTGTTGATAAACTGGGTTCTTTGGGCTATTTCCGTATGCAGAGCTATTTCCGTATGCAGAACTGCTTCCATAAGCAGAGTTAGTTCCACCATTTTTAGTTAGCATATCATAAGCTTCATTAACTTCTCTAAGCTTTTCTTCTGCTAAATCCGATAATGGATTGTTTTGATACTTGTCTGGATGGTATTTTTTAACCATTTCTCTATAAGCCGATTTAATTTCTTCTTGTGAAGCATTCTCTTTTATACCTAGCACTTCGTATGGATTCATAATTTATTCTTCTCCTTTTTCATTAATTCCCAGGATTTCTTCAGTTTTTTTGAGCAATCCTACGTATATTATATTCTCTATTATATCTTTATTTTTTTTAATATCAAGTAAATCTAAGGCTTTTGCCATTTCAGATAGGTAGGTTATTAGATTAATTTCAACACTTTCTTTTATCCTGTTTTTGAAATCAATCACATTTTCACCTTGCTGATATTCATGTCTGTAAATTAGCGGGTTATATGCGCCAGTTTCAATATTTTCTTCAATATCATCATAGGCATCAATTAAGTATATCCACTTACCCAAATGATACCCTAGTCTTGCTAGAACCATTTGATTCATTCCTGCATCTAATGTTCCTTCAATGAAAATATCTTCCATTACCTTAGCAAAAGTTTCTGCTGCTTCATCTAAGTTACTACACTTTTCTTGCTCTTTTGCTGTTAGATCCTTTAATCTTTCACTGATTTTTTGGTCTAAAACTGGTTGATTAGCTCTTACCTTATTATATGTGCCTTTCATTGTTTTGATTAAAGCTTTTGCATAAAGCTTGCCTTCATCATTTGCATCATCAATAAGTTTATACCATGCAAGTAGTAACATAACATCTCCTGCATAATCTATAGAACTGTTTCGTGCTATAGTTTTCTTTTTGATATGATGTATAATACAATGTTCTCTTGTTATCTCTTCTCTTTCACCATTGATACAATCAATTAATAGTGCCAAAAAAGCAGCATCATAGCTAAGTACCATTCTTGGAAGCTGAGAATATCTCTCACCTATACCTTTGCAAACTCCACAATAATATCCACCGTAAAGTTCAAAGTCTTTGACCTTCATTTCTGGTTTGTAGCAAACTACATATCCTAACATTTAATCCCTCTCGATATATAAAAACTTAATGACTAATTATATTATATTTTAATCATTAACGCAAATACAGTTTTGTCATAATTCACAAAAGCCACTATATTATCATATAACATTGACTGATACTTCTTATTATTGTATAATTGTATACAATAATATTGAAACGTTAAATTTCTTT
The DNA here is from genome assembly GCA_036637375.1 of Anaerovoracaceae bacterium. Taxonomy (GTDB): domain Bacteria; phylum Bacillota; class Clostridia; order Peptostreptococcales; family Anaerovoracaceae; genus JAVWMQ01. The sequence continues at coordinate 3,864 of JAVWMQ010000016.1, read as the reverse complement.
TTTAAATAGGAGGTACATATGGGTAAAACATTAGCATATAAAATTCTAGAAAACCATTTACTTGAGGGTGAAATGGTTCAAGGAACAGAAATCACAATAAAAATGGATCAAACATTAACACAGGATTCAACTGGTACAATGGTATATTTACAACTTGAAGCAATGGAGATTGATAAGGTTAAAACAGAATTATCTGTGGCTTACATTGATCATAGTACCCTACAAACGGGTTTTGAGGGTGCTGACGACCACTTATTTATTCAAAGTGTAGCTAAAAGACATGGAATTTTATATTCTAAGCCAGGTAATGGCATCTGTCATCAGCTTCATCTTGAAAACTATGGCAAACCTGGCAAAACACTTCTAGGTTCAGACAGTCATACTCCTACTGGTGGCGGCCTTGGAATGATCGCAATTGGTGCAGGCGGACTTGATGTTGCTGTTGCAATGGCTCAGGGAACTTACTCTCTAATCGTTCCAAAAGTTGTAAAAGTAGAGTTAAAGGGTAAGCTAAATCCATGGACTTCTGCAAAAGATGTTATCCTAAAAGTCCTAAAAGAACTAACAGTTAAAGGCGGAGTTGGCAAAATTATAGAGTATACTGGAGAAGGTGTTAAGTCGCTTAGTGTAACAGATAGAGCTACTATTACAAATATGGGTGCTGAACTTGGAGCTACAACTTCTGTTTTTCCTAGTGATGAAAACACATTAGCTTACTTAACATCTCAGGGACGTCCTGAAGACTACTCACCATTAGCTGCTGACGCTGATGCTATTTATGATGAAGAACTAATTATAGATTTAAACTTGTTACAACCTTTAGCTGCTATGCCTCATAGCCCTGATAACGTTGATTCAATTGCCAATATTGGTGAAATCAAAATTGATCAGGTTGCAATTGGAAGCTGTACAAACTCTTCATATTCAGATTTAATGAAAGTTGCAGGAATTTTAAAGGGAAACAAGGTTCATCCTGATGTAAGTCTTGTAATCTCACCAGGTTCAAGCAAAATCCTAACAAAGCTTGCCCAAAATGGTGCATTGTCAGATATGATTGCCGCTGGTGCTAGAATACTTGAAAACGCTTGTGGTCCATGTATTGGAATGGGACAATCACCTAAGTCTGGTGGAATTTCCCTAAGAACATTTAACAGAAACTTCAAAGGTAGAAGTGGAACTCTAGATGCACAAGTATTCCTTGTAAGTCCTGAAACAGCTGCAATTTCAGCAGTTAGAGGTGTTTTAACTGATGGAAGTAAATCTGGAGTTGCTATGCCAACTTTTGACGACACAACATTTAATAAAAACGACAACTTCGTCGTTTACCCTGATGGCTTTGATACAAAAAACACTGACGTAGTAATGGGTCCAAACATTAAACCTTGTCCTAGAAACGAAAAATTAACTGATAAGGTTTCTGCAAAGGTTTGCTTGCATCCATCTGATAACGTTACAACAGATGACATTATGCCATCTGATGCTAAGCTACTTCCATTCCGTTCAAATGTTCCATACCTTTCAAATCATTCATTTGGAAAACTAGATCCAGAGTTTGCAAATAGATGTAAGGAAGCTGGCAGTTGTGCCATAGTTGGAGGAGATAATTATGGACAAGGTAGCAGTAGAGAACATGCAGCTTTAGTTCCACTTTATTTAGGTGTCAAATTCGTTATTGCTAAATCATTTGCTAGAATCCACAGATCCAATTTAATTAACAGTGGTATTATTCCTCTAGTATTTGAAACTGCTAGTGATTATGACGACTTTGATTTAGGTCAGGAATTGGTTATCGAAGATGCTATTAACCAGGTTACAAATGATATTTTAATTGTCAAAAACCTTACAAATGGTAAAGAGTATAGAACTATTACAAATTTCTCAGATCAAGAAATCAGTATGATTCTTGCTGGAGGTAAAATCAACTTTATTAAGGGAGAACAATAATGAATATACAGTTAGAAGAAATCAAAAAATTGCTAGAAGAACAAGTTGAACGTGTTAACAGGCTCAAGTCAAACTCAGAGTTTACTGACTACAAATCCTTAGACAAAATTGTAATTGGAACAATTGCTGGTGATGGTATAGGTCCAATTATTATGGACTCTTGCACTGAAATATTAAATAAACTTCTAAAGGATGAAATCGCAAGTTCCAAAGTTGAACTTCGTCCTATTGAAGGTTTAACTTTAGAAAATAGAATCGCAAAAATGGAAACTGTTCCAACAGATGTACTTGCAGCTATCAAAGATTGCAATCTACTTCTAAAAGGGCCAACAACAACTCCTGGCAAAGGTGATAACCTACCCAACATTGAAAGTGCAAATGTAACTCTTAGGAGAGAACTTGACCTTTTTGCCAATGTTAGGCCTGTTGTAATTCCAGAAAAAAATATTGACTGGATATTTTATAGGGAAAACACTGAGGGAGAATATGCTCTTGGTAGTAGAGGAATTGAAATTGGCGATGACATTGCTATGGACTTTAAGGTTACAACTAATATCGGTACATCTCGTCTAGCTAAAGCCGCTTTTGAATATGCAAAAGCCAATGGTAATAAAAACGTTTCAATTGTTACGAAAGCTAACATTATGAAAAAAACCGATGGCAAATTCCTTAGTATTTGCACAGAAATGGCAAAAGAGTATCCAGAAATCAAAACTGATGATTGGTATGTAGATATAATGGCTGCAAATTTGGTAAATGATGATATAAATTCAAATTTCAATGTGTTTATTTTGCCAAACCTTTATGGCGATATAATCACTGACGAAGCTGCTCAAATTCAAGGTGGTGTTGGAACTGCTGGTAGTGCAAACATTGGTGGTAAATATGCTATGTTTGAGGCTATTCATGGTTCAGCTCCTAGAATGGTTGCCGAAGGAATTGCAGAATATGCTAATCCTTCAAGTTTGCTTAGGGCTGCAGAAATGATGTTAAGACATATTGGAATGGTTACTAAAGCAGACAAATTATGTGCTGCACTAGACAAGGCTGCTCAGGCTCTTGATCTGCCTGGCAATGGAACTGGTAACACAGCAAATGACTTTACAAGTTTCATCCTAAAGGAAATTTAAGGAGGATCCTATGCCGATCACACTGAAACATGGACGAAAAAAGAGAGATACATCGGTTTCTCTTGCATCTGACTTGTTTTTGAGAATTAAAGAAGATATACTTTCTGGCAAGCTAAAAAGTGGTCAAAAACTGACAGAACAGGCAATTTGTGATGAATACAAGGTTAGCCGAACACCTGTTAGAGAAGCACTTGTTCAGCTAGAAATGGAAGGACTAATAGAAATAATCCAAAATAGAGGAGCCTTCGTATTAGGTCTTACAAGTCAGGATTTAGAAGATATGTTTACTTTGCGTAAAATATATGAGGTTCAGGCAACTCGCTGGGCAATTGAAAGAATGACAGAAGATGAACTTGATGCTTTCGAAGAAGTTTTTGAGTTTATGGAGTTTTATACTATGCGTAAGGACGTTAATAAAATGCTTAATTTCAACTTAACATTTCATCAACATATTTACCATGCAACTCATAACAGAATGCTTACGAATTTGCTTTCTACCTATCAAGAATATCTAAAACATCGAAAAGGTGAAGCTACAAAGAGGCAAAGCTACCTAGATGAAGTTTTGGAAGAACACAGGGCAATTTTTTTAGCATTCAAAAATCGTGATATTGCCGCAGGTGCTAAGGCTATGTCCCTTCATATGGATAACTCAAAAAAGAGGCATAGCAAATAATATACTAATTAAAAACAACCCCATTTAATGCTTTCAAAAAGTCATTAAACGGGGTTGTATTTCTTACTTAATAGATATAACCTCGTACCCTGCATCCGTCACTGCTTTAGTTAA